>JANOKE010001112.1:0-1291 GCA_031419135.1 Gemmatimonadaceae bacterium | reverse complement strand
CGCTCGAGCCTGTAGTCTTCGAATCGTCCGCGAGGCAAGACGCCCTACCGAGCTGCAACTCCACGCTCGCGTACGGATCGAGACCCATGGCGCTCCGTGTGTTTGATCTCTACGATTCGTACATGCCCCTCGCCTCTCCTGGTAGTGCTACGGAGCTTGCCGCCATAGCTGAGCGGTTCGGCTTGGCCGACGTCTACGTCTTCGGAAGCCGTGCGGGCGAGATCTCGTCCGGCACGCGACGATCTGACACTCAGCCAGCGGACTCGGACGTCGACATCGCCGTGCGGCCGAATGGCGCTCGCCTGCTGGCTCCGCACGACAGGGTGGAACTGACGATCGAGCTTGAGCGAGTATTACACACGTCCCCAGTCGACCTGTTGGTGCTTCCTGAGGCCGGTCCTTTCCTTGCGCTGGCCGCGATTCGCGGCAATCTCCTGTACCGCGCCGACTCTGTCGATCAGGCCGAATATGAGTTGTTTGTGCTACGGCGCGCAGGCGACTTGGCTCCTTTCGAACGAGAGCGGCAGCAGATCGTGTTCGATGGAGGTCGATGAGTCCGGAGCCGATCAGTGCCGTCGTCGTTACGGACCGCGCGGCGTGGGTCCGGCGCATGCTCGCCGGCATCAGGTCGCTGCCCGTTGATAGCGCCGAGGAATTCACCGCGCATCCGCGCACTGTCGCGGCCGCAGAATCGTATCTGCGGCGTGCGCTCGAAGCGCTGCTCGACCTTGGACGACATGTCCTCGCGAAGGGTTTCGCTCGCGGCGTCGCCGAGTACAAGGCGATTGCCAGCGCCTTGGAAGAGGAGGGCGTGCTGACACCCGCCGATGCGGACTTGCTGATCCGACTCGCCGGTTACCGCAATCGCATGGTGCACTTCTACCATGCCGTCGGCGACGAGGAACTCCGGCTGATCTGTCGCGACCGGCTGGGCGACATCGAACGTCTGCTCGGCGCGCTGCTCGGCTGGCTGCGTTCGAACCCAAACCGAGTCGACGGCGAGATCTGACACGGTGCGAGCGTAGGAGTTTGAATCACGTCTGCCGGGAACCAACGTAACGCTGGAAAACGCGGAAGATGACGCTGACAGTGGTCGCTGAAGGCGAGAAGCTGGCTGCGGCGCGGTCATTCAGTCGTATTCGGGGAAGCGGCCTACAATGCCGGTGCCTCACGCATACTGCCCTACCCGTCGCCCTTTGACGCGACGCGTCAGTACCAAAATGGCGCCGCGCAGACGCCCATGGTCCCAGTGGTGCCTGCGCTAACGACTGCACAAGACAATCCCGCAACG
>JANOKE010001111.1:0-2463 GCA_031419135.1 Gemmatimonadaceae bacterium | reverse complement strand
ACGCTGGGGCGAGACGCGCCCGAATCGGACGACTACGTTCGAGAATCGCGATCACGTCGGCTTGCGACGCTCCACGGCGCCGCGCCGTCATCGCTTCACGAGTGATCGCCGTCAGCGCGTCGAGATCGGCCTTGTTGGCTTCCTTGAACCGTTCGTTGATGGTGCGGATGGCGGCCCGCTGCTCAACAGTGAGTCGCAGGCCAGCGGGGGCACGGTCGAGGAACCCAGCGGCCGAAACACTAGCCATCTCTTCGTCCTTCGGTTTTTATTCGGTATCACCCATGACCGCCACTGCCCTCGCCCTCCCGCAGCCCCCCGCCCTCAAGCCAGTCCTCGGGCTCGCGTCACTCCGCACGCAGCTCGAAGCCGTGGTGGCCGGGGCGCGAACTGCGGGAAATCCGTGGGCCACCGGTATCGCTCCACTCGATGCCGCCTTGGGCGGTGGCATCCCGCGCGGCCGCATTACCGAAGTTGTAGGAGCCCTCGCCTCCGGCAAAACGGCCCTGCTCCGCCAAGTCGTCACGCGCGTACTGCACACCGGCGGCTGGGTGGCGTGGATCGATGCGCGTCGCACGCTCGCCGCCGCGCCGTGGACCGGACTGGGTGAGCGACTGGTGATGGTGCGTCCGCGCGATGGCACACGCAGCGCGTGGTGCGCCGATCTCTTGCTGCGCAGTGGCGTGTTCGCACTGGTCGTCATCGATGGCGCACCGGCACTGTCGCGTGTGCACGGTGTGCGACTCGCGCAACTCGCGCGCGAACGCGATGCGGCGTGCGTTGTGCTGCAACATGAGGCACAGCCCAGTCGCGTGAGCGGCGCCGTGCGGTTGCGACTCGAACCCCTGTCGCTACGACGACAACGCAGCGACACGCGCAGTGCTGCGCACAGCGCGACGCGCGGGTTTTCGGTGACCGTGGAGAAAGGTGGACCCCATCGCAGTGTTCGATCGATCGAGGTGAGCAGTGGCATCGTCATGGCGCGTCGCGTGTGTACGGATTCCGAGATTCCCGATCGGCGCGGCGTGGCACGCGGCACGCGTCGTCCCTGGGCCGCCGTCGGTGGCAGCACCGACGTCGCCGTTGGCCACCCCATCACGTGGGGCGGACTCGGCGTCTCCGCGCACGACAACATCCACACCCCCGCGACCGCCCATCGCGACGCAACTCGCCCTGGCATTCGCGGAGCAGACGAACACCAGTACACCCCCCCACTCAGCCCGCGCGAGCGCAGCCGTGAACGCGAGCGGTTCGATCGCACGTTCGACAAACACACGCGCGACTGGACGCGCTACCGCGGACGACGCCGCGCCGCCGAATCGTCGTATGGAAAACCCAGGAAACGCGAACGGGCGCGCGAAAAAGTCGGTGTGGCCATCGGAGAACTCGGCGCGCGCTATCCCAGCGCCAAACCCGCACTGGGACGCGTTGCCGAGAGCGCTCGTTGATAACACACACCTGCGCACCGTGTCGCTGGCTGCCGGTCGCGCCGGTGTGCGGGCCGGCATGACGCTGCCCGAAGCCCAGGCGCGTTGCGCCGCACTCGACGTGCGCCCGTGGGACAATCATGTCGTCAACGATGCGGTGTTGGCCGTTACCACCGCGTTTCTCGCCGCCAGTCCACAGGTCACGCCCGTGCAGGGTGCGCCCGGCATGTGGTGGATTGGCGCGAGCGGATTTGACGCACTCGGCGGTGAAGACGTGCTGGCGCGCGCGCTGCTGGCCATTGCGCAGCGCTGGCACCCCGATGCCCGCGTGGCTATTGCCGATTCGTGCGTGGCCGCGCGCGCCGCCACGTGGGCGCCACACGCGCGCAGCCGTGTGGTGCGCCATAACGCAGTACGCGAACGCGATCCATTGGCACTCCCTGATGGCATCACCTGCATTCCCAGCGGACAGTGCGCCACCTATCTCGCGCCGGCGCCATTGGGACTGGTGCCCATGGACGACGAACTGCGCGACGCACTGCGGGCACTGGGACTCCGTACCGTGGGCATGCTCGCATCGCTCGCGCCCGGTGACATTGAACGACGCTGGGGCGCCGAGGGACTGACGGCATGGCGACTGGCGCGTGGTGACGACACGCGACGTCCGGGACTCGTGCGGGTGGAAACCACACGCAGCACCAGTGTGGAGTTACCAGCCGCAGTGGAAAGTACCGCGCCGGTGTTGTTCGTGCTGCGCGCGCAGTTGGAGCGACTGGTGCGCGAACTGGTCAACGATGGACGCGCGGCCGCGGCGGTGTCGGTCACGCTGATTCTCGATGCGGGACGACAATGGCCGCTGGAGGAAGTGAGGGGTGATGACGGGCCGCGCGAAACCGTCGATGCCTCGTCGCTGCTGTCCATTCCGCAGCGCAGCATCACCCGCGAAGTGCGTCCCGCGCGACCGTTGGCTCGACTTGAGCCACTGTTCGATCAATGTCGGGCGCTGCTTGAGCGATGGGTGATCCCGGCTCCCATTATC
>JANOKE010001110.1:0-2080 GCA_031419135.1 Gemmatimonadaceae bacterium | reverse complement strand
GGGCCTCGATGTGCTCGTGTCACCGTATTTCCTTGAAGATCATTGCATCCGTTTGGTGAAGGCCCGCGATACCACCGAGATCGGGGTGGCGTTCGAGCCCACACCAGAGCGGTTTCGGCGCTCCGAAATTCGCGGCACCTTGTGGCTGGAACGCGCCAGCGCACAGTTGCGCCGCCTGGAGTTCACCTTCACCACCGTGCCGGGCGAGCTCAAAGACTATCCGGCCGGTGGTTCGATGATCTTCGAACCACTGACCACCGGCGCGATTGTGATCTCGTCGTGGGAGATCCGCATGCCACGCCTGATCAGGGACTCACCCCGCTCGGTCAAGGTGCGCGTGGCGGACATTGGCGCGACGGGCGGCCAACTGGTGGTGTTGCGCCGCAACGCGGATACGCTGTTCAAGCGCGCGGCGCTTGCCGTGACCGGCGTGGTGCTGGACTCCACGTCGGGCAGTCCGCAGGCGCGCGCGTCGGTTGCGCTGGTGGGAACAACCACGCAGGCACTCACCGGCGCCGACGGGCGCTTCGTGCTGAATGATGTGTTGCCCGGCGAGTACGCCCTTGCGGTGAGTACACCATCGCTCGATTCGATTCGCGCGTCCAGTCAGTCAACCATCATCGTCGCCGATGGCATGGCCGCGCTGCGTGTCCGAGTGCCAACCGCGACCCAACTGGCCGCGTCGTTGTGCGGTACCACACTGTTGGGATCAACAGGGCGCGGAAAGGGCGCCGTGTTGGGCACGTTGCGCGACGCGAGTGACACCGTCACGATGGGCGGTGTGCGCGTGGTGGCCGATTGGAGCGAGATCGACACGCGCGGCGGAGGCCTGCAACGTCAGGGCAAGCGGTTGGAAACGAAGACCGACGCGGTGGGGGCGTTTCGACTGTGCGGCGTGCCCACAGAAACGGTGCTCACGCTGCGCGCCATGCCGGATCGCGGTCGAACACAGGTCGTGACGGTGCGACTCACACCCGACATGCGATTTGCGTCAACCTCACTGTCAATCGATCGGGCGCGCGCGGCCGCAGCGACATTCATCGGCGTGGTGGTCGCCGATTCGTCGCTGCGACCGCTGGCCGACGCCGAAGTGGCCATCCCGGCGCTGGCGTTGAGTACCCGCAGCAATGCGCGCGGCGAGTTCCGGCTGAGCGACGTGCCCGCCGGTACGCACGAGGTCTTCGCGCGCCGCGTGGGATACGGTGCCATGACCGCGACCATCACGTTTTCGGCGAACGACGATGAGGAGCGCCGCCTCGTGCTGCGACAACTCACCGTGCTCGATTCCGTCGAGGTGCTGGCCACGCGCACCGATCGCGCGCTGCTGGAGTTCGAGGAGAATCGCAAGCTTGGTCTCGGGCACTTCATGACACGCGAGGAACTGGACAAGAGTCGGAATTTGAAGATGGGCGACCTGTTGTCGATGGTGCCAGGCTCGGGCGTCGTGCGAGGGCGCAGCAGCGGGGCGTGGGTGATGTCGAAACGGTTTGTGGTGCCGCTGAGCGGCGCGGCGTCAGGGTCGATCTACGAGCCGGACAGTGCGGAGAGAATGCGGGGCATGGTGGCCGGGTGCTATGCGCAGGTGTGGCTGGACAATCGGCTCATGAATAGCGGCCTGCCGACCGAACCGTTTGACGTCAACAGCATCGCGCCGGATCAGATCGAAGCGGTCGAGTGGTATGCCGGTGCCGCGCAGACACCGTCACGGTATGCGAAGCTGAATTCGAGTTGCGGCGTGCTGGTGATCCACACGCGACGTTTCGATCCGCGCGATTAAAGCTCACGCTACCAGCGTCAACTCCCGCTTCACCGCGTGCGTTGTTCCCAGCGCCACGTACTCCGGAACCAGTTCGCTGATGCGGCGGCGCAACTGCTCGTCCGACTCGCGCTTCTGTGCGGCCGCCACCAGTGCATCAACGCTGTTGAGCAGCCCAACACTGGGTGTTCCGATCAGTGCACACAACACCTTCGCGTGCGCCGTCGGTTTCATGTGCTCATCATCCAGAGACAACTCCTCGAACAACTTCTCCCCCGGCCGGATTCCCGAGAATTTGATCTCGATATCGACGCCCAGACGAAG
>JANOKE010001109.1:0-4014 GCA_031419135.1 Gemmatimonadaceae bacterium | reverse complement strand
GTCGCGCCAATGTCCGCCACGCGCACCTTGACCGAGCGGGGTGAGTCCCTGATCAGGCGTGGCATGCGGATCTCCCACGACGAGATCACAATCGCGCCCGTGGTCAGTGGTTCGAAGATCATCGCGCCACCGGCCGGATAGTCTTTGAGCTCCCCCGGCACGGTGGTGAATGTGAACTCCAGGCGGCGCAACTGAGCGCTGGCCCGTTCGAGCCACAACGTGCCGCGAATTTCGGAGCGCCGGAACCGCTCTGGTGTCGGCTCGAACGCCACCCCGATCTCGGTGGTATCGCGGGCCTTCACCAAACGGATGCAATGATCTTCAAGGAAATACGGTGACACGAGCACATCGAGGCCCGGTGCGTCGAAGGTCGTCCAGTCGTCGGCGTCGGTATGCGTATATCCGCGACGGCGCAATGTGTCAGGCGGCAGCGACTTCCACGGTTGGGTGACGAAGTCCGTGCGCACGGTTGCCGACTGGGTGCGGATCTTGCGCCCGTCAGGCTCCAGCGTACGGTCAATTTGCATGACGGTGGCCGTGAGCCCGCGCGATGACGATGTCAGACTGGTCGCCGCGATGGTTGTCATGGCCTGATCCCACGCCGCAAACGTCGCGCCCGCATCGGACGACCCTTGTCGTCCACACGCGCTGCGCGACACCACGCGCACGGTTTCGAGCATGACGCGCACGCCGTCGAGGACGAGCCGTTCAACCGACACACTGCCGTCACCGAGCACGAGCACCGGCGAGCGCGTGGGCTGATAGCCAATTCGCAGTGTATGCAGTCGATAGCTGCCGGCACGCGCGGCGACCACGCGATACTCTCCGCGGTCATCGGTGAGCGCACGCGATACCACGGCCTGCAACGAGTCGACGAGCGCCACGACCACACCGGGAATCGCGCGCGCGGTTGCGTCGACCACGATGCCGCGCACAACCTGCGCGCCGACCGCACCGGGCACCACCAGCGCCGCGAGAATCCAGCGCCCATATCGCAGCAGATCACCAGCGATTGTCGCAGTCTCCACGCGTGGATTTCAATGGCCAGAAAGCGCACCCCACGCTGCCGTGCGGCTCCCGGTTCCCGGTACCGAGTACTCAGTGCCCGTACTCTGTACTCAGTTCGAGTACTCAGTACTCAGTTCGAGTACTCAGTACTCAGTTCGAGTACTCAGTACTCAGTTCGAGTACTCAGTACTCAGTTCCAAGTACTTCCGACTTCCGACTGCCGACTTCCTACTCAGTATTCAGCTATCTCCCTGTAGGCCGTGCGAAACGTCTCCACCTGCGGCAACGTGGCGTCTTCGAGTTGCGGCGCGTAGCCCACGAACGTATCGGTGCTGGCCACACGCTTCACAGGCGCATCGAGCCACGCGAAGCAGTCATCCGCGATGCGCGCCACGATTTCGGCACCATAGCCCCACGACAGGCTGTCCTCGTACGCCACGATCACACGCCCGGTTTTCTTCACACTCGCATACACCGCGTCCTGATCCCACGGCGACAGCGTGCGCAAATCGATCACTTCCACGTTCGGACCGCCCTCCTCGGCGATCTGATTGGCCGCTACCAGCGCGCGCTGCACGGTAGCCCCGTACGTTACCACCGTGAGGTCCGTGCCCACACGCACCGTTCTCGCCTTGCCAAACGGAATCATGAAGTTGGCACCCGGATAACGACCCTTGTTGTAGGTCTGTCGGTACAGATGCTTGTGTTCGAGGAAGATCACCGGATCGTCGCAGCGAATGGCGGTGCGCAGCAGGCCGTTGGCATCGAGGGCATTGCTCGGGCACACCACGCGCAGGCCGGGGCAATGTGTGAAGAGTGACGCCCCCGTCTGCGAATGGTAAATGCCGCCGCGAATGTAACCGCCATACGTGGTGCGAATGACCACCGGAGCGTTGAACGCGTTGTTGGAGCGCCAGCGCCTCGTGGCCAACTCATCGCGAATCTGCATGTACGCCGGCCAGATGTAATCGATAAACTGCACTTCGACGACCGGCTTGAACCCGCGGTGCGCCAATCCAATGGCGCGGCCCACAATGTTCGCCTCCGCCAACGGCGAGTTGTACACCCGGGTGCCGCCAAACTTCGACTGCAGGCCATGCGTCACCTTGAACACGCCACCTTTGCCCTTGACCTTGCCCAGATGTTCTTCGCGTGACACGTCGGCAACGTCTTCGCCGAACACCAGCATGCGTTCGTCGCGCGTCATCTCGTCGCGCATGCAGGCATTGAGCAGTTCCACCATCGTGGTTGGCTCGCCGGTGAACTGCGGGTCGTCCTCCGTGTCGAATTGCTCGCTGGTCGGGTCCACATCCGGCGAGTACACGGCAAAGTGCACCGTACTGGCATCGGGCTGCGGCTGCGACAGCGCGTCGTCGGTAGCCGCCAACAACTCGGCGTCAACGACCTCGCGGATCGCGACCAGCTCGTCCGACGTGGCCAGCCCCTCACTGACCAGCCACTTGGGAAACGTCGTTAACGGATCGCGGGCCGCATCGGCCTCGCGTTCCGACTGAGGACGGTAGAACACCTCATCATCCGACAGCGAATGGGAGTACGGACGGATCACCTTCGCGTGCACCAACGCCGGGCCTTGGCGCGCACGCGCGTAGGCGACTGCCCGTTCCATGGCGGCGAACGAGGCCAGCAGATCGCATCCGTCCACTTCCTGGATGTAGAGCCCCGGGAATGACGCGACAAGCTTGGAGATCGATCCGCCAGCGGTGTTCACTTCGACCGGCACCGAAATGGCATAGCCGTTGTCTTCCACCAGGTACACGATCGGCAGGCTGAGATTGGAAGCGGAGTTGAGTGACTCCCAGAACTCGCCTTGGCTGGTGGTGCCGTCGCCCGTAGTGACGAGCACCACTTCATCGTCGGCAAATCCCTCCGTGATGCCCAACAGCTTTGCGCGCATGGTGGCTTCGGCGGCGCCGACCGCCTGCAGGAATTGCGTGCCCGTGGGCGACGAGGCCGACACGATGTTGAGCGCCTGGTGACCCCAATGGCTGGGCATCTGCCGTCCGCCCGAATTGGGATCGATGGCGGCACCGACCGCGCTGTACAGCATTTCGTTGGGTGTCATTCCCAGCATCAGACAGAGCGCGCGATCCCGGTAGTAGGTGTAGAACCAGTCGTGGCTCGGCCGCAACACCAGTCCCGCCGCAATCAGGATCGCCTCGTGACCTGCTCCGGAAATCTGGAAGAAGATCTTGTTCTGTCGCTTGAGCTGGATCTCCTTGTCGTCGATGCGCCGGGACATGTACATGGTGCGATACGCGTGCCGGAGCTGCTCACCGGACAACGGCAGCGTGCTGCCGTGCTCGGTGGCCTGGCCCTTGGGGGCGCGAGTCGGGCGGGTCGAAGTAGCCATCGGTTGTCGAGCTCGGGGAAACAGTGGTCGCTTCAGGAAAATAGTGCCACGGCAGGGTCGGCGGCACGTTCTTGCCTCCGCCCCGTACGCGCCGCACCTTGCAGGCATGCCAGCAACTACCTCACCGATGGTTCCGACCAGCGGTCACTGCATCTTTTGCGATCTCATCCGCGGAGCGGCAGAAGTCTCGATGGTCTATGAAGACTCCGTGGCCATCGCGTTCCTCGATATCCAGCCGGTCAACCCCGGCCATGTGCTTGTCGTTCCGCGCGCGCATTACGAACTGGTGCAGGATCTCCCGCGTCGCGTCGCCGCGCATTTGTATGAAGTCGCGACCAAGCTGATTCCGGTGATTCAGTGTGCCGTGGGTGCGTCCGACCTCAATATCATCGTGAATTCCGGCGCGGCGGCGGGGCAGAACGTGATGCACTACCACATCCATCTGATCCCACGACGTGAAGGGGACGGGTTCGATGTTCCGCTCCCCTTTCCGGGTTCGCTGATGCCGAACCGTGAGCAGATGGAGGCGATGGCCGCCCGCATTGGCAGTCTGCTGCGCGACCCGCTGCGGAACAGTGGTATGAAAGAGTAACGCCGTCGCACCAACTGGGTCTTGACGAGCGCGCCGCCGTCGG
>JANOKE010001108.1:0-9139 GCA_031419135.1 Gemmatimonadaceae bacterium | reverse complement strand
CGCCTTCGGCCCTCGTGAGTGTGATGTACATCGCGGAGAAAATCGCCCGGCGCGTGGAACCCTGCCCTGCTCACTTCGCCACGCTGCAACGGAATCCATCCAACGGATGGCGGCTTGGCGGGCAGCTGGTCACGGTGTACGCGACGCCGGTGGTCTACACGTATCCCGATGCGTTGCGCACAAGTCTCTACAACTAATTCAACGGTTCCGGCGCCCGCTCTTTATCGGGAGAACAGGGAGATCTCCCGTAACTGGCCGGTAAGGCAGTGCCGCCAATAGCCTCCCATCCCACGTCACCGGAAACGGCGCGCTCGGCTCGAGGCGCCGCGCGGACGGATGTGCCGGATTGATCAGCGCGTTCCACTCCACGGGCCGACCCGGTACCGACGGCACATACAACACCGCCGTACGCTGATCGCTGAGCCACCGGTCGCCAAACGCACGGGCGACTGGAGACCCGACCATCTCCCAGCCACGCACACGCTTCGGGTCCAAATGTTCGACTGCAACATCATCTGGGATGTCGATGGAGACAGCATGGTGCGGCCCTGGTAACGCGGCGCGGTTCACATGCACCATGATCTCGAGCAGCGCCGTCGCGAAGTGCTCCGTCGCGTAGATCACCACTCGGCCCGGTGAACTCCAGCGGCCACCTACAATGAACGCGCCGCGGCCGTCGTACACGGCGTGCTTTTGTTTCGCGATGCGATAGAGACGAGGCACCGACGACAAATGTCAGACTGGCAGGCTGTATTCGAGCGCCCACAGCACCGACTCGACACGACGCGCGCCAAGGTCCGTCCGTGCTACCTCAAGTGGTTCGGCGCCATCGAGCAGCGCGTGCGGGGTCGTTAGAAACTGGCGCGCCGTGTCGTTTGACTCGAACACCTGCTCGGCAAGTGCGGTAACGCGCGCCACGCGCTCGAGACGTTCGCTCTCCTCCGCAGACAGATGGCCTGATTGTTCCCGCCGCCGTCTCGTGGTGCGCGGCACCACGAGGTCCTCAACAGCTGAACGCTGCGACTCCGGGTAGGTCGCGCTGAAGTGTCGGAGGCTCCGATAGGGAAGCCCCTTAAGGACGGCCTTGTCCAGATCGGCCACCGTGTTGACCGTCTCTCGGAGCACCTTGTGGCCTCCAAGGGACTTCACCACCAGTTCAATTCGCGGATACGATGTCGTCACGACGTCTCTTGTCCAAGTGGACAGGAATATAGGACCATTTGGCCACTTTTGCAACTCCCCGGATGATGTCTTTCAGCCGTTCGAGGGTATCGACATTCCGAGGGACTCGAGTTCCTGCCCGATTTCGAAGCGATCCGCGAATTGCCAGGTCCACCAGCGAGCAAATCGTCTCGCGGGGGCGCGGGACGATCCGCCCAGGTTGTTCCGACTATTTGATCAACCGAATGCGTTCGTTGATGGGGTACAGCCACTCGACCCCGCGTTGCGTCACGATCGCATCGTCTTCGAGCGGAATGCGCGCCTTCGCGCCGCCCCATTCCGCAACCGGTGTCCAGACGAACAGCTCGATCGAGAACGGGTTGAACGGCTTGATGGGGAACGCTTGCTGGCGCGGGTTGAACCATGCGATTGAGGGACCGCTCCCATGGCCACGATCTCCCACCGAGTGACAGCCAATGTTCACCTCGATCTTGTTGTCGCCGCCCACCTCGTTGAACGTGCCCTGCATGCGATAGCCTGCTGCGGTGATCTCGGTGGACAGGCGCTCAATCATCTGGCCGGCCGTAGGTCCTGGCGTAATCGTCCGCCGAATGATGTCGCGAACCTTGACGGCGTTGTCAAACGCGGTCTGCAGTCCTTTGGGCGCTGCCGTTTCGCCAGCCTTCTACACGTACGCAATACGTTTGACGTCGGTCCACGTGTTCAGGTAGCCGACCCCCCAGTCGATCATCAGCAAGTCGCCACGCTGAATGATGCGATCGTTCGATGTCGCTTCAATGCCCTTGGGTCCCGTGATGTACACCGATGGCATCTCGAAACTCGAACCGAGTGCGCGCTGCTGCAATTGATCCATCATCCACCAGGACACGTCTTCCAGCGTGGTCACACCCGGAAGGATTACCTCATTGGACAGCGCGCGGTCGGCCAGTCGACGAGAGAGTTCGCCCGCCTCGCCCAACGCGACCAGACGAGACGCCGTGAAGCCGCTGCGGTAGTCCGACACCACACGCTCGGCGGAAACCACACGTGATGCGTACTCGGGACCAAGCTCCTTGATGAGGCGATCGTAGCTGGTCTTCGACAGTCCATCGGCCGCGCCAATGTCTTCCGACATGTTGATCGCGATCCGTTTGGGATTGCGCTCGGCGACAAAGGGCTTGAGTGGTGAAAAGCCCCGCACGAGGTCGTAGCCGCATTTGTCGAGCTGGTAGCCTGACACACCGATAGCGGCGCGTTCGATGCGGTCGCCACCACGATCGGTGAAGATCCAGTAGCCAACGCTGCTGACATAGCCTCGACCCAGGTCCTCATACATAGGATCGAACTGGTTTTCCTTCTGCATCACGATCCACATGTCGACACCGTGATCGCGCAATGCCGAGGGAAGAATGAGGTCAAATTGATCGCGTCGAATCTGGCAAAGACGTTCCCATCGGGTGCGCGCGTGCTCGGCGGGCGCCTGCGCTTCGAGAGGGGCGCCGAGGCAGGCGGCCAGTGCCAGCGACGCGAGCAGCGGTCGGGCAAAAGACACGGAGATGATTGGCATGCCGTGAACGTAGCGTGGTACAGCCGCATCGGAGGCTCGCGGAGCAGATGCGCTTGCCGCAAGGGACCGGGTGAGGCGCAAGAGCGGTTCTCCCCCTACCCGAATGGATTGAGTTGCGGATGCTGATCGCAAAGCCTGCCCCATCGAGCGGCGATCGGGATGTCCACCGGGATGATTCTATCTTGTACGTCATCAGCAACCCTTCGAGCCACGCTTGAAGGTCATCAGCCGCGGCGACGCCTCCCGCCGTTCGCCGCTGCCTTGCGATGCCTTTCGTGATCTCTCCGATCGTGATGGCGCTGATGTGCAGTTGCTCCGCCTGAACACTGGCAATCCATTCGACGACCGCTGGGCTTCGGCGCGTCTTCCGGAGCTCGGAGATGACATTTGTATTGATGAGAAAGCGGCCGGCGAGGGCGGTGTTGAGGCGGTCGGTCTGCTGGGCCACGTCGGCCACGCCCCTCCGCGCCAGACACGCGATACGCGGGTGTTGCTCGTTTATGTTAAGTGGATGACCGAAGACGTGCCGCGCATCGTTCGGACGCCGATTCCGTTCTCCGAAGTCACTGCGGCAGCGCAGCGCCGATTCGGGGACATGGTGAAGGCTGCGGTCGATCAACATCTACCCCGCCGAGACCGGGGATGCGCTGATCACCCGATGACGACGCCATCCGAAGTCCACCAGATCCACCATCCCGCGCTCGGGGGAGATGGCGGACCCTGTCCCTGATGGAACACCTTGGCAACGTCGGCGCGCGCGCGAGCAGTTCTGCCGCGTGTTCTTCGACGACGGGGTGGAAGCCGGGCTCGCCGACTATCTGACCAAGTACTTCCTCCAATTTGCGGTCGCGGCGCGCAGTCAGTGAGCCGGCGCGTCGGTCCGGGTCAGCTCGCCGCTGCCCCGCCTGGCGATTGTCGGGCGAGGAATCGCCGCCGTCCACGAACGGCATCACGTAGTACAGGAATCCGTCCGCCTCGCCGAAGTCGAAGAGCGCGAGGACGCGGCTTGCCTCCGCTTCCTACGCATCGGATGGGCGCGCCGCGTGTCGCGCTGCGGACTTGCAGCGAACCGCTATTTCTTGGTGGGCAACACCGGCGGCGGATCGAAATACTCGACAATGCGACGGGCCACCTGACCGATGACATCCTCGGCCTCGCCGTACGAGCCGGTAATCCCGTTCGAGAAAAACGCCACCACAATCGGTCCTGATTTCGCAAAGATAACCCCGACATCGTTCGCGAGCACCGGGGGGAAGTCGCCGGTCTTGTGCGCCACGGGCACATTCAGAAAGTGCGGCAATCGTCGCGCGCCGGATTGCTGTGCGCGCATCATGCGCATCATGTCGGTGCACTTCGCCGGTGAGGCAACAGCCGGTGCACCGGCGGCGCCCTCGCTGCAGCGCTGAATGGCCTCAAGCATACGCCCGGTTGCCCGGGGTGTCATGGCCCCCAGCCAATAGTCACGATCCGCAAGCGTTTTTGCGTTGGTGGCTGCGCCCGCAGACAGTAGCGCATACTTCGCAAAAAGTTCAGCGGTCGTTTGTGTGAGCGCCATCGCGTCGCCGTATCCGTTGGACTTGAGCCATTCGTTCACGCGAGGCACTCCTCCGACACGGGCAATCGCGATATCCGTTGCCGTATTGTCGCTCGTGATGATCATCTGCAGCAACACGTCGCGCAACGTTGGTTGCAGGCCCGGATCGTGAAACCGAAATATGCCCGAACCTCCGCGAATGTCGGCCACCGTGATGGTGATACGATCGGTCAATGACAACGTACCCTGGTCCGCCATCTGCATCGCCTGAACCAGGACAGGAATTTTGATAACGCTCGCAGAGTTGAACATCTCATCGGCACGCACTCCAGCCTCTTGGCCGGTTGTGAGATGTTTCACCCACACCCCGGCGTTCCCCGGGAAACGCGCCAGCTCCGCCGTCAACAGACGCTGCAAGCCCTCCGCGACCACCGGTTGATGTGCAGCCTGTGCCCCGGCGCCGTGCACGGGGAAGACCACCAACAGCGCCACAGCGCTGGCACGAATGCAGAGGGCTTTCATGAGTGCCTTGTCCTGGAAACTATTTCTTGTATCCCGGTCCACGTACGACATGGCCAGGCTTCGCGCCCGTGTGCGCGCCCCCTCGGAGAACGGCCACGCCGTTCACAAACACGTCGCGAACCCCAATCGACGCCTGCAGTGGTTGTTCGAATGTTGCCTTGTCCACAATCGTGGCCGGGTCAAACACCACGATGTCTGCGAACATACCCGGTTTGAGCAATCCGCGCTGATGCAGTGACAACCGCGTCGCCGTGGCGGACGTCATTTTCCGAATCGCGTCTTCAAGTGTCAGTAGGCGCTCGTCGCGCACGTAGCGGCCAAGAATGCGAGGGAAGGTGCCGAGGGCGCGGGGATGAACCAGGCCCTGGAATGTGGCAGGGTCCACCGCGCCAGCGTCCGTTCCGATTTTCATCCAGGATTGCTGGAGATTCAACCGGACGTTGGCCTCATCCATCATAAAGTACGTCGTTTCGACGCGACTGCGTTCCGTAAGAACCAGGTTCATCACGGCCTCAATCCAATCGGTGTTCATCGCCGCAGCAATCGCATCCAAACGCTTCCCCGCGTATTGGGAAAGGGACGGCGAGTTCAATCGCGAGATCAGCACGTTCTGCGGCGTCGCGAGCTCGCATAAATTCTCCCAATCAAACGTTGCACGTTCCATTTCTGCGCGAATGTTTGCCCGAACTTCCTTATTGGCCAGATTGTCAAATAACTTCCCGTCGGCGGCGCTCCACGGAGGCATGCATGAACTGAGCCCCGTTGCTCCGGCCGTGTACGGATACATGTCGGCCTGAACGTCGAGCCCTTCTCTCCGCGCCGCTTCGATACGGGCAATGGATTCGGGGCCCTTCGCATAATTGCGGGCGCCACTCGCTTTCAGATGATAGATCTCGGCCGCAATGCCACTCTCGCGACTGATGCGAATGACTTCATCAATCGATTCGAGCAGCTTGTCGCCTTCGGACCGCATGTGTGTGATGTAGATGCCGCCCGCACCCTTGACGACCTTGGCGATCTCCACCAGTTCTGCCGTCGTCGCAAACGTACTGGGCGGATAAATCAGTGCCGTGGAGAAGCCGAGCGCACCGTCCTCCATGGCGCGCGCGGCGGCGTCCTTCATGGCCGCGAGTGCCTGCGGCGTGGGTGCGCCTTGCGACAGCGACATGCCGAATTCCCTCAGCGTGCTGCCGCCTACAAACGCGCCAACATTCACGCTCGCACCGCGAGCCCCGATGATCGTGAACATCTCTGCGAAACCATGCGGTTTGGCAAAGAGTGGCAACTGAACACGCGAGACTGAATCGGTCGGAGCAATCGCCGCGCTGGCCCGCGCCAGCATCTCAGCACTCAATGGCGCGGGTGTACCGCCTTCACCGAATATTTCTGTGGTGATGCCTTGCGTAACTTTCCCCACTACCCGGGAATCGCCGCGCAGAAACGCATTGGTCGATCCGCTTTGAATGTCGATAAACCCCGGCGCCACGACCATTCCGGTGGCATCAATGCGCTGGCGGGCGTTTGCCGCACTCAGCGTGCCGCGCGGCGCGATGCGGCTGATGCGATCGCCAGTGATTCCGAGGTCGCCATAGAACCAGGCAGCACCCGTACCATCCACGATCCGGCCGTTTTCAATGATGATGTCAAAGTGTGCGCCGGACGCGGAGGCGGGCCGCGTGGTGTGGCGTGTGGCGCAACCCAGCGCGAACAACAGCACCGTCGCCGCGAACGGGCTCATCGATCGCGACCGACTCCTGGTGCGGGTGATGCACGACGGGAACAGGCGGTGAGCTCGCGGCATTGACGCTCGGGGGCAGAGGGAACTGGCGGGGTTTCAGGATCGGTTCGAAACACGACTCGTCACTTCAGGGACGAACGCCCGTCGTACGGCGCGTTGGGTTGATGACCACGCGACGCTGCGACCCGGCAATGGCCGCCGTGACCGCGAGGGCTGCCACACTCGCAACAACCACCAACCAGCGGCGCGTCATCAGATCGTCTGGTCGGTCAGTACAGCGGAGCGAGTGCGGCCCGACGCGGATCGCTGGCCAGACGCAATGACTCGATAATCGCCGCAATCATCTGCGCGTGTTGCGCGTCGCGCGAGATCGTGGCAAAACGATCACCCGGCTGGAATCCGTACCATCCGAATTGCGAGTGATTGCCACCCTCAATGCGTACCCACCGCGTGGTGGACGGCAGCAGATGACGATTGGCCTCGATTTTCTCCAGCGACGCCAGACCGTCGCGGGTGGCCACGATCTTGGTAACCGGCCGCTTGTAGCCGGAAAGATTCACATCGCGCGGGTGCGATGTGCCCACGAGGAGCAAACCGGCCACACTGCCGGCGCCCAGCGACGCGAGTTGCGACACCATGCGCGACGCCACTACCGCGCCACGTGAGTGACCGCCAATCAACCACTGAACGGCGCGCTCATCCTCGTGAATGGCGCCCAGCGCGTTTGCCAGCACTTCCGGAGAGTCGGCGCCGCCAAACGCACCGCGTCGCGGCAACGACACAAGGATCACTGGATAGCCCGCAACCGCCACCGCGCGCGCCAGCGGCGCATAGGCCACTGGGTCAGCCAGTGATCCGGCAAAGAACAGCAATCCCACCGGTACCTTGGCCGGTTGCGCCGCCGGAGAGAACCGGACCACACCGCCCTCCGGTTTCACAACGACCCGCGCATCGCTCTTCATGGCCGCCGTCGCGTCGGACGTCGCGCGATAGGCGATGGCACACCACACCACGAACACCACCGTCGCCGAAATGCCGGTGGTAATCCAGATCGTGCGAATGCGATGCCACACACGCTTCGTATCCACTATGCCGGCTCCTCGGTAAATCGCAGATCACGTCCATACGTCTCGCGCGTAGTTGCCAGCGCCCACGCGGCGGTGAGTACGCATATACCCCCCGCAATCGCCGCCGCCACCGCTACCGGCCGACCGCCGCTCAACGCACTGACAAACGATGCCTCCCGCAGCGCCAGGAACAGCATGGTGATCACTACACCGCTCGCGCGCACAAAGGTTGGCACCGATGTTCCCACGGTGGCTCGCACGTTGGTACCGAATTGCTCGACCGCCATGGTAATCATCACCGCCCAGTAGCCGCAGCCAAATCCCAGCAGCCCTACCAGCATCAGGTAGCCACGCGCCGTCTCAGCCACACCACTCAACAGCATCGCCACTGCCACCGTGAGGATGGCCAGAAACACCGCTACGGCCGCTCGGCGACTGTGCCACCACTGGCTCAGCAGACCGCTGCTTACATCACCCACCGACGTGAACGCATAGAACCAGAGCACCGCCTGCCCCGCGCTCACTGGTTCACGCACACCCACCGCCTGTGCCACCTCGGGTGCAAACGTGACCAGAATAGGCACCGCGTACCAAATGGGAATACCGATCAGGATTGCCTTCACATAACGGCCAACGCGCTCAGGCGTTGCGAACACCGTGCGTAACCTACCGCGTGATGAAGCACCGGGTTGGGCCGAAGCGCGAGTGAAAAGCGCCGACTCGCGCACTCCCAATCGAAGCCCCAGCAACGCGAACCCCATTAAACCGCCCACTGCGTAGGCCCACCGCCAATCGAGCCGGTCACCAACCAGCGCTGCGGTTACCGCACCGAGCACACCTAACGTTGCCACCAGCGCGGTGGCCGTGCCACGCTGCGACGCGCGCACCAATTCCGACACCAACGTGAGCGCCGCACCCAGTTCACCGGCCAATCCGATGCCCGCCACGAAGCGCAGCAGCGCGTACTGCGGCACACTGATGACAAAGGCATTGGCAAACGTGGCCACGCTATACATCAAGATCGAGCCAAACAGCACGGTACGCCGACCACGTTTGTCGCCAATGATTCCCCACGCGATGCCGCCGATCATGAGTCCCACCAACTGCGCGTTCTGCACCCACGCGCCATCCTCCAGCAAGCGGCGTCCCGACCCCAGTGCCGTGAGCGACGATCGACGCACCACGCTGAACAGCAGCAAGTCAAACAGGTCTACGAAATAGCCGAGCCCCGCAACAACGATGGTCGGCAGTGCCGAACGGATCGTCGCCGACGGGGCGTCGGTTGCGTCATGCACTGGCGTCGAACGGTCCAACCTATGACAAGCCCAGATGCTTCAACACGGCGGCTGGCGGTGGGTCCCACTTGGGCAACGCGACGTTACCCACATAGCCGAGGTCTTTCATGCCCGCGTCGGTAGTGTAGAACGCCGTCGCCGACAGGTCGCGAACCAGATCGAAAAACCGCGCGCCAGCCTGGAACTCTGGCTTCGCCTTGGGCAAAAAGCAGATGTCTTCGCAAATCTGCGTTTGCTCGGCATTCGTGAGTCTGG
>JANOKE010001107.1:0-1398 GCA_031419135.1 Gemmatimonadaceae bacterium | reverse complement strand
CTGGCGGCGATCACGGTGCAGGCCGACCAGACCCCGCTCATCGAGCGCAATCAGGTTGGTTCGGCGTCGGTCGTCACGGCCGAACAGATTCAGTCGCTGCCGGTCACCAGCATTGCCGGTGTGTTGGCGCTCCAGCAGGGGTTCACCGAAGTGCCCAATAACACGTCAGTGATTTCGCTGGCGGAAGAGCAGCGCAGTACTTCACAGCCCATCCGCGTGCGCGGCGGTCGTGGCGGCTCGACGCTTTCCATGATCGATGGCATTCCGATCAACAACCCGCTGTTTGGCAGCGACGTGGTGAGTCTCAACCCGCTCGCGGTGCAGCAGGTGAATTTCCAGCGTGGCGGCATGGACCCGCAGTACGGCAACGCGCTGTCGGGCGTGATCAATCAGGCCGTGCGCGAAGGGGGTTCGGAAGTGTCAGGCTCGATCAACTTCCAGAACTCCACGCTTCCCGGTGCCCTGTTCGGCAACGAGCAGGACAAGCTGCTCGGTCTCAATCTGTTGAACGGCTATCTGTCGGGCCCAGTACCTGGTACCAACGCCAAGATTCGTTACGCGGTGTCGGGCCAGGTGCAAAGCCAGGCGGCGGCGGTGCTCCGTTTTGACAACGACGTGTTCACGGTCAACGGCACGCAATCCATTCTCGGGCGCGCGGATGATCTGCCGCCCGGCGAGCGTGACCTGAGCGGCGGGTGGCAGGGATACGGTGGGAACCAGAATTCGCAGGTGGTTGGCAAGCTGACCTTCCTGCCGTTCAACAACACCACCATCAAGGTCACAGCGGTAGGCGCCGAGCGCGCCACGCGCAGGTATGATCGCCGTTTGTACTACAACTATCGCGGCGATCCACTCAAGCTGGTGAACAACCGTGCCGACTCCTTGAACATCCTGACCGACGGTGGAAACCTGTTTTCGCAGGACCTGATGCAGCCGTCGGTGAGCGACAAGGGCCGGGTGATCATTGGCTCCCTGGAACAGCGTTTCGGTCGCAGCAACGTGCAGGTGCGTGTCGGTCAGACCACGTTCGAGCGCGTCACCTGCCCGTACTTCCTGGGTACCTGCATTCCGGGGCCCTTCTTCCGCCCCAATTTCGACCAGAACTTCCTGAGCCCGTCGCCGACCGTGGCTGGCGGTGACCGCATTCCGGATGCCGGTATCGTGGACGGCGTGTATGGCGGCGAGAATTTCACCACGCGCACGTTCAAGGCCGACGTCCAGTCGCAAGTGACCGACCACAACAACCTGCAGTTTGGTGCGCAGTTCGTGCAGCACGACCTCGAGTACAAGGACGTCGGTGCGTTTGGCACAAACTCGGGTATCCAGCCGCTCACGTCGCAGGTGTATCGTGCGAAGCCGATTGAAGCGGCGGGCTACGTGCAAAGCATCATCGAGTAC
>JANOKE010001106.1:0-2367 GCA_031419135.1 Gemmatimonadaceae bacterium | reverse complement strand
ACGGGTTTTGAGAGCCTGGGGGGGGAACTCACGCACTTCTCGACGGCCCGCCCCCACGCCAGCACCCGATTCGCCAATCAAATCCGGCTACCGGACCCCTCGGAGTGCGCCGTTCTTACCCACACATTTCCCCGAAGAGCCCTTTCCCGAATGGCCTCGACCGAAATACCCGACTCCGCGCCGGTGCTCGTTCCCGTCGGTGGCGGCACCGTTCTCACCCAGGTCGCCGATGGCATTGGGCGCATCACATTCCATCACCCCAAGGGCAATTCTCTGCCCGCCGCGCTGCTGCGACAGTTGGCCGACACGGTCACAAGGGTCAGCGCGGATTCGGCGGTTCGCGTCCTGCTGCTGACCAGCGGCGGTACGGGCCCGTTTTGCGCCGGCGCGTCGTTTGATGAACTCGTGGCCATCTCCAATGTGGACGAGGGACAGGAGTTCTTCAGCGGCTTCTCCCGTGTGATCCTCGCCATGATCCGCAGCCCAAAATTTGTGCTGACCCGGGTGCACGGCCGCGCTGCGGGAGGTGCGGTTGGGCTCATTGCGGCGTCCGATCTCTCCTTCGCGGTCACTACGGCGTCGGCCAAGCTGAGCGAATTGGCGATCGGCATCGGACCGTTCGTCGTCGGCCCGGTGATCGAACGAAAAATCGGGCTCGCCGCGTTCAGCGCCATGGCCGTGGACGCCGACTGGCGTGACGCGGCGTGGGGCGAGCGCCATGGATTGTATTCGCGTCTGTTCGACAATGCAGACGCCATGGACGCGGCGATCGACGCCGAACTCCGCAAGTTGGCGTTGTGCAACCCCGACGCGATGGCGCAACTCAAGCGCATTTTCTGGGCCGGTACGGAATCGTGGGACGCGCTGCTTGCCGAACGCGCGACGATGAGTGGGACGATGGTGCTGTCGGAATTCACGCGAGTCGCAATCGCCAACTTCAAGGGACGCTGAAATGTTCAGAAGCTTTCGGGTGCCCGAGCGGCTGTTCGCCTTTGCGATGTGGGCCATTTCCGTGGTGTTTGCCAGCTTTCTCATCGGACTGGGCGGCAAGCTTGTTGGCGACCTGCCCGGTGTCGATCAACGCGTGTCGATCGACGAGTTTGTTGATCCCGCACAGCAGGCAATACTGCGTGTGGCCGCAGACTCGCTCACGCGAGTGCAACGGGCGGCCCAGGATGCCAAGGAACGCGCCGATCAGCAGTTCACGATTGCGCGAAATGCCTATGCGTCGCAGCGCGAAGCGTTCGACAACTGGATCGCCACCCGCAAGGCCACCACCGATCCGGCGCAAGACCCGGAAGTTGTGTCGCGTACCCGCGCGCTTGATGGGCTCAAGGCCAGCGAGCGTCGGGCGCAGGAGCAGGTGGAGCAGCTGGATGCCACACTGCTGGCGGTCACGCAGGCCGAGTCTGCCAATCGGGAGGCGACGGGTGAGCTGAGGGTCGCCGCAAACGACCGCTATCAACGCGCGCGATTCGTGCAGGATCTGCGCGTGTTCGCCATTCGCCTCGCACTTACCCTGCCGCTGCTCATCGTCGCCGGATGGCTCATCGCCCGCAAACGGAAGAGCGAGTATTGGCCACTCGCTCGCGGGTTTGTGCTGTTTGCGCTGTTCGCCTTCTTTGTGGAACTGGTCCCGTATCTGCCAAGCTATGGCGGCTACGTGCGCTACGGTGTCGGCATCATTGCCAGTGCGGTGGCTGGCGTGTATGTGATTCGCGCCATGCGCCGTTATCTCGCGCAGCGACAGCAGGTGGAACAGCAGAGCGAGTCGGAACGTCGCCAGTCGCTCGCCTACGAAGACGCGGTCAAACGCATTGGCGGAGGGGTATGCCCCGGCTGTGAACGGCCGATCCTTGGCGGTATCCAGAACCCTTCCAACTTCTGCGTGCACTGCGGCCTGCGCCTGTTCAACGAGTGCGGCCGCTGCACCACGCGAAAGAATGCGTTCTTCCCTTATTGTCCATCGTGCGGGACATCGGCCACGGGCCGTGACGGGAGCGCAAAGACCGACCTCGGCACCTCCGGCGCAACGATGGCCGGGGCCACACCGTAACACTCCGAGCGCCTCGACAAAGCGACCATTCTTCGCGATAATGGTCCAGCCTTGGTATCGTCCCGTCCGAGCTCCCCACCTTTGCCCCCGTCGCCATGCGCCGCCATTTCCTCAGCCTGTCCCTCGCCCTCTGCTCGTCCGTGGTTGTGCTGGCCTCCTGTGGTGGCTCATCCGCCAAGTCCGCCTCCCAGTCGCCCACGCCGGCAGGCGGTGGCACGGCGGCCCGTAACGCGGTTCCGGCCAAGCCGGCCGCTGTCACTCCCGCAAACATCGCGATGGGTGATTCGATCTTCAACAACGGCAGTTGCCAG
>JANOKE010001105.1:0-2028 GCA_031419135.1 Gemmatimonadaceae bacterium | reverse complement strand
TCTCACAGTCTCGAGCAGATCGTCTCGTCCTGCCAGCTCAGGTGGGGCGGTGCCGGCTCCAGGAGCAAAGGAATTCGAAATCGGATCCAACGACCGAATATACCGATATTAGCGAGTTTAGCCGAATACGATAAAGTCAATAATATCAGTACAATCCCTGGCCAGCAGCGTCCCCCCATTTGCAAGGGCAGTGACTGGAAGCTGCCAAAAACTCGGAGCGGTGCGCGCGCTCGACCATGTCGAGCAGCACAGTGAACGCTTCCGGAGCAGGTCGCCATCCGGATCCGCCAGCGGGGTCGCCACATCGGGCAAACATCCTATATGCGTGTCGGCCTTGGGTACCGAGGTTGGTCTATCCAACCTGCTTCCCGAGGGAATTCACATGCTGCACCGATCCCAATGTCATACCGCCACGACCCTGCTCGCATTGGCCTTCAGTCTCGCACAGGCAGCGTCAGCCGACGCCCAAAACCTGTTGGAAGATCTTCGCGACGCGGTACCGGTCAAGCGCTATCTGTACATCACGCTACCCAGCGGCAAAGGACCATTTCATCATACGGAGGACGAGCGAGCGGAGCTCGAGCGCAGCCGTCCGTTCGGGAAGAAGACGGTGTTCATTGCGCGCAGTCAGGGATCGCTGAACGTAATGATTGGCTTCTTGAACCCGCTCAAGTTCACTTGGACAAGTACGGAGTCGACCAGTGACGATCAGTCGTATGCGGCGCTCAGCCGATTTTCGGATTCGACGGCAGCACTCATTGCCCTACTCGCCGGTTCGGCGTCCGGTGGCGCACCAGCGTCTTCGACGTTGGTCAAGACCAGCGCAGCGTTCAAGGCCCAAATTCAAGCCGCGACGCTTGGCGACGAACGCAAGAAAGCTCTTGCATGGTTCGAAGCCGATCCAATCGCCCCTCCACTCATACTGCGTGAGACCTTCGCTCCCGATTTGGTCGAGTGGCGACTGTCGACCACGACAAATGAAAGCGTCGCATGCCTTGCGAGCAGTCTCAGCGCTTCTCAGGCGCTCTTCACTGCCGTCGTGCTGGCTGATCACCACGTCTACACTGGTGACAAGAAGGACACCAGTAGAGTCGCCGTCAAATACGTAGCGACCGTCGGCAGCATCCAAAAGGCGATTCTCGTTCCGGAAAGCTTGCCAGACATGCGGAAGGCGTTGGCGCAAAGCCTGACGCTTGGGAATGGATTGACAATACTTGATGTGGCCAGCGTCAATGCGCTCAACAGGTCGACGGCGCTGGCAGATTCAGTAACACGATCGTGGACCGGTGCCTACTGCGCTGAGTACGCTCGCTATACGAAGGCAGTGATCGCACGCTTCGTTGCGACCGCGGCTGGACTCGTCAGCAAGCGCCAGGAGACCTCGGGCGAACTGCGAAAGATGCTGAATAAACTGGACACGCTGGTGGTTACCAGCGCTTCGAGTTCGACCTTTGGTGCCTTCAAGATTGCCAGTCTCAATGTTCCCGCCGGCAAGGTGAAAGACGTGGTGCTTATCGTCAAATCGCGCAGTGTCGACACAACCGGCGGTCGGTTCGCCTTCAAAGAGACCCGCGCCGACACAGTGGAGTTTCGCGTACGCCGTTACCAACGGACAATCGCCGAAATGGCACCGGGCATGGCCTACCTCGCCAACGTCGCCTATCCACGCTTCGGTACCGATACCGCAGGTGGCAAGACCGTCGTGGCCAGCGGCGGCGAAGATACCCAGCGACTCTCGACGCTGACGATGCTGAACGTGATCTTTTCACGCGGCCTGTCGGATGGACTGTACTCGGGATTGCAGCTCGGGGTCGGCGTCGGTCGCAACTATCCCCTGCTCATGGGCGGCGGCCTGGTGCGCTTTGTTGGCGCACGCAATCTCTCGTTGTCGTTTGGAGCCGCGTTTCCGTGGTATCAGGAATTGACCAAACTGAAATTAGGATCCCCGGTGTCCGGAACGGCGCAAATTGAGGCCGACCTTCGCTTTCAACTCGGACGACCGTCGCTGTATGTCGGTTTTCAACTCGG
>JANOKE010001104.1:0-3931 GCA_031419135.1 Gemmatimonadaceae bacterium | reverse complement strand
GGTACAAGATCCTTGAAGGCCAACGCACCACCGGTGGTGCGCATGTTGGTTGTGTGAATGTTGTCCTTGAGCGCGACGGGAATTCCGTGCAGCGGTCCGCGCACTCTTCCCTGCGCCCGCTCGCGATCGAGCACGTCCGCCTCGGCCAGCGCCGTGCGGCTCACGGTGATCACGGCGTTCAGTGTGTGCTCGTACGTGGCGATGCGCGCCAGGTACAGCAGCACCAACTCGCGCGATGTCACGCGCCCTTCGGTCAGCGCTGCCTGCATTTGAGGAATCGACGCTTCGGCGACCTCGAACACCGGACGTGGCAGCGCCGGCGTGCCGGTGCGTGGCCGCGGCTGTCGTACCGCGCTCGACTGCGCGGGGAGGGCCAGCGCGGCAAACGCCAATGTCATGATCAACGCGAAAGCGATACGCTTCATGGTCGCAGGGGTCGGATCGAAGGGAAGGGTCGGGCGCCGAGAGTATGCGGCATTCCACGCACACCGGCAATGACTGCCTGACCCGCGAGGATCGGCGTAAGCGTTTTAAGGGCGTGGCGCGTAATCTCCTTACGTATCGGTCGTTCTTCGACGTCGCACTCCCGGCTTGTCCCCCAATTCTGCCAGCGTGTCCCGTTCTGTCGTTGTTTCAGGCCTGTTGTTGCTCGGTATCGTCGTACTGCACCCTTCCAACGTCGACAGCCAGCCGTCCTCGAAAGTCGCCACTGCCATTCGCAGCGCGAACGCGCCGAAGGTCGATGGGATGCTCGACGAGGCCATCTGGAAGTCGGCAGTCGCCATAAACGACTTTAGCCAGCAGCGCCCGGTTCCCGGCGCCGACCCCACTGAACGAACGATCGTCTACTTCGTGTACGACGATCAGGCGCTCTATGTCGGCGCCCGCCTGCTGCGCCAACGGCCGGACCAGATCATCCGCAATATGACGCGACGCGACGGACAGGGATCGGCGGAACGGCTCACCATCACGATCGATCCGCAGCGCGATCGCCGGACGGGAGTCGGGTTTGGAGTTTCGGCCGCAGGCGTCCGCTCCGACTTCCGGCACACCCAAGACGAGGACATGCGCGGTCGCGAAAGCCAGTTTGATCCCGTGTGGTCGGCGGCTGCGGTGATCGACTCGGCTGGGTGGACGGCGGAAATGCGGATCCCCTTCTCGCAACTGCGCTTTCCCCCGACGGCCGAACAGCAATGGGGGCTTCAGATTGATCGCTGGATGCCTGACAAGAACGAAGACTTGCAGTGGATCATGATCCCGCCAAGCGAGACCGGCTACATCTCGCGATTCGGTACGCTGCGCGGTCTGAAAGGGGTGAGGTCTACCCGCCCGGTGGAGTTCCTGCCGTACCTGGCGGGTGATGCGACGCGACGCGCGTCCACCACCGTGGCCAATCCGCTCAGCCGCCCCTACGCGGGTCGCCTTGGCATGGACGGCAAGGCCGCCGTATCCGGCAATTTGACGCTCGACGCAACGATCAATCCGGACTTCGGCCAGGTCGAAGCCGATCCGGCCGAAGTGAATCTCAGCGCCTTCGAAACATTCTTCGACGAACGCCGTCCCTTCTTCGTCGAGGGCAGCGAGATGCTGCGCGGCAACGGGGCGCAGTACTTCTATCCGCGTCGCATCGGCGCCCCGCCACATGTATCGGTGAGCGGGGACTTCGTCGACATGCCTCGCGCCAGCACTATTCTCGGCGCAGCCAAGCTGACCGGGCGTCTGCCAAGTCGCACCACCATCGGCACCTTGGCCGCCGTTACGGCCAACGAGAACGCCCGTGTGCGGCTCGTCGACTCAGCACTGACGCGGTTGGTCCCGGTCGAGCCGCGTACCGCCTACGCGTTGGTGCGCGCGCAGCAGGAAGTGGGTTCGCAAGCGTCGACGCTCGGCCTGTCGTTCACCGGCACGCACCGCGACTTCGCGGGCGACCGCACCCTCCAATCGGCGCTCGTGCGTGATGCCTACTTCGCCGGTGCCGACTGGCGCTTGCGTTTTCAACAAGGGAAATATGCGCTGAGCGGCTTTGTGGCTGGATCGTATGTCGCGGGTGACACCGCCGCACTGCGACGACTGCAAACCTCAAGCACGCGCTTCCTGCAGCGGCCAGACCTGACGCACGTGCGCTACGACCCGCTTCGTCGTTCGATGGGCGGCTATTCGGCACAGATTCGCGCCGACAAGGACGCGGGCCGTCGCATCTTGTGGGGCACCGAACTCAAGATCGAATCGGCAGGCTTCGAGATCAACGACCTCGGACGCATGCAGTCGGTCGACGACATCGAATACAACGCCGACCTCCAGATTCGCGAGACCGTGCCTGGAAAGTATCTGCAGAACTGGAGACTGGGATTCGATACGCGTGGCGCGCGAAACCTGGGCGGCGTGCAGCAGACGAATTCATTCAGCCAGAATACCTCCGTCACGTTCAACAACTTCTGGAATCTCAATTTGCGCTCGAGCATCGATCTGCCAACGGTCGATGATGCGCTCGCCCGTGGCGGCCCACTGATGGGACGACCGCGCGAGTTCAGGCAGGAGCTGCGGCTGAATAGCCGGTTTGGCGCCCAGACGTTCTGGCGCGTGAACGGTGGCTACGGCACTGACGAGTTTGGAACGCAGCGCCGCAACGTCGGTGGTCAGGTCACGGTGCGCCCGTCCGATCGCGTCTCGCTTTCCGTCGAGCCGTCGTGGCAAAACGGTGTCGACCCTCGACAATACGTGACGCGCGTGGTCGGCGGCACACGAACGTACGGCAACCGGTACATCTTCGGGTACATCGATCGCAGCACCATCTCCGCTAAACTTCGGCTCAACTACACCTTCTCTCCCAATCTGACGCTTGAAGGGTACGCGGAACCGTTCGTGGCCAGCGGACAGTATGGGCGCATCGGTGAACTGGTTGCGCCGCGCAGTCGACAGCTGCGCGAGTACGGCACAGACGGCACGACGATGACGATCGACTCCGTCGGCACGCGCACGATTACCGATGGCGCGTCGTCGTTCACGCTCAGCAATCGCGACTTTCGCGTGCTGTCGTTTCGGTCGAATGTGGTGATGCGCTGGGAGTGGACGCCGGGAAGCACCCTGTTCGTGGTCTGGCAGCAGAATCGGCGCACCAGTGAAAATTACGCGCGCACGGTGCGGGTGAATGAGCTATGGCAAACGACACGCGCCGCGGGCGACAACTTCCTGTCGGTCAAGTTCAGCTACTGGCTTCCGGTGGCGTTCGGCGGTCGGTAGCGGGGAGCGCGAAGGTATAAGGGACGCTGAGCGTCAACCGCGCTGCGGAAGAAGCCGGGTCTGTATTTCGAGCATCTCCCCGACGTGTCCCCACCCTCCTGACTGTCACCCGCGTGACCCTGGCAGCGAGAGTCGTCCCCAAAATCACGTGCGACTCGCCCGTCGGGCTAGGCTTGGCGGCGACGACTAACGACTGCGACGGCCAGCAACCCCGCAGCCATGAGCGCGTAGGTGCTGGGCTCCGGTACCACCGTTTCGGCGTACAGGAAATCGTCCATCGCCACCACGTCACGCGAGTTTCCGTTTTGATCGGTGGCGTTGGCGGCGAGTGCCGTGTTGCCACTCGTAGTGCGCACCCGACTGATCACTGACGAACCGAGCGAGACACCAATGAACGAGAACAAGCCGGTCGGGGCGAAGAAGGTGCCGAGTGAGGCGTTCGCGGCATCGAAGAACTGGAGCGACGTCGTGCTGGCCAGATCCACGTCGCTAAACACCGCGCCGAAGCCGCGTGTGAACGCGGCCGTACTCGAACCGGCAATAAAGAAGTTGACATCGACAACGTTGCTGCCGAGCGCGGTGAAGAGGCGTTGCGAGCTGAAGAAGTCAAAGGTGGTGGCGTATGACGCTTTCGGAGCTTCGACGATTGACGTCGGTGCCATCGCGTTGACCTTCCCGACCAGAAAACGGG
>JANOKE010001103.1:0-2672 GCA_031419135.1 Gemmatimonadaceae bacterium | reverse complement strand
GGTAAAGAGTCGTGCGCTCGGCTCACTGGTTCCCCTCCGCGACCCCTGCGTCCCCTGCGGTTCAACATGATCGACGTGGGACGCCAACAAGATTCTTGAACCGCAGGGTTCGCAGGGAGCGCAGTGGACAGAAGCAATTCGATTGAGCACGAATCCACGAGGGATAGGGTTGATAATGCCGATGGGTGTGGCGTTTGTCAACTACGCACATAGTTTGGAAGTGGGAGGTACGGCGCAGCACGTTGACGATGGTGCGGCGCGGCGCGAGTTTCGTGCAACTGACGGGTCGTTGCTTATCTCTCACGGAGTCCATGCCTGTGCGCCGACTGATACTCCTCGCTGCCGTCTGCGCGTCGACCACACTCGAGGCGCAACCGGTGCCCGATGCCCGCATTCGCGCGGTGATGGATCGGCCCGAGTTTGCCCACGCAAGCTGGGGGATGGAGTTCTATGACTTGGACGCGAAAAAGATCGTCGCCAGCGTGAATGGCAACCGACTGTTCGTACCGGGATCGACCACCAAACTGCTCACGATGGGCACGGCACTTGAGGTGCTGGGGCCTGACCACCGATTCCATACGCGCGTCTATCGCACGGGGCCGATTCGCAACGGGGTCGTGGAGGGTGATCTTGTGTTGGTGGCGAGTGGCGATCCCAACCTGTCGGGCCGTCGGCAAGCCAACGGGAGCTACGCGTTTGTTGATCGCGATCACTCGTACGGTGGGGCGCCGTTGGCGACCGATCCGCTGCTCACGCTGCGTGAAATCGCCAAACAGATCGCAGCGCGCGGCATCACTGCGGTCACAGGGCAGGTGATCGTCGACGCGTCGCTGTTCGCCGAAGGGGATCGCGAATTGGGCACGCGCGTGGTGATGTCGCCGATGGTGGTGAATGATAATGTCATCGACATCGTGGTCACGCCAGGCGCGAAGACGGGCGATCCGGCAGCCGTCGTGGTTTCACCGCGAACAGCCTATTTGACGGTGCAGGCGCGTATCGCGACTGGCGATTCCGGCAGCGCCAGCGCGGTGGTCACAACCGAAGACAGCAGCAGTGTCGATCACCGCGTGATGGTGTTGTCGGGGCGCGTACCGCGAGGCGCGCCCATGAACCTTCGGTGGCCGGTGCCATCACCACGACGCTTTGCCGAGATCGCACTCAGCGAAGTGCTGGCCGACGTTGGCGTGCAGGTCCTTCCTCGACTCGGACTTCGCGCGCGCGATCTGGTCGCGCTGTCGCGCTTCTACACCGATTCGATGGCGGTCGCCGAACATGTGTCGCTCCCGTTGACGGCAGAGGCGGTGGTCCTGCTCAAGACCAGTCAGAATCTGCACGCCAGCAACTTTCCGCTATTGCTCGCGGCGTTGCCCGCGTCACGCAGTGCCGGGAAGAATGGGTTTGATCTGGCGCACGACTGGTTGCAGCGCGAAAGCCTCGACCTCGATGGCGCCGTGCAAGGCGACGGTGCAGGTGGCGATGCGATGTTTTCGCCGCGGTTCATGAGTCGTTATCTGGCGCTGATCGCGACACGTCCGTGGGCGGCGGCCTTTCAGGCGGCGCTGCCGGTGCTGGGGAAGGACGGAACGCTTGCCGCCATACAGGTTGACGCCCCGGGGGCCGGCAGGGTGTTTGCCAAGACCGGAACGTACGCGAAGTACGATCCGCTCAATCGCCGTACGCTTGTGACCGGCAAGGGCCTTGCCGGATATTTCACGGCAAAGAGTGGCCGTCGGTTCGCGTTTGCGATTTACGTCAATAACCTCGCGGTGGTACAGGGCGATCCGGCTGTCGTGGCAGGGCAGGCGTTGGGTGAGATCGCGTCACTGGCGTGGGAGCACATGCGCTGAGTCATGGCGCAACTGCGCGGCTGTTGGAGGGCAACTCAACGCTCGATTCCTTGATCCGGAGCATCACGGTGTCTTCAATTGTTCATTCCCAGACGTTTGATTTTCCGCACGAGATGACCACCACCGCCTTCGACCTTCCCGGTTGCACTGTCACAAAATCCCTGGGAGTGGTTCGCGGGGTTGTCGTGCGCTCGCGTTCCATAGTCGGCACCTTTGGCGCCGGGTTGCAAACCATTTTCGGCGGGAACATCTCCATCTTTACCGAACTCGCCGAACGGGCGCGGCAGCAGGCGTTCGACACCATGCTGCAGCACGCACACATCGCCGGTGCCAACGCGGTGATCGGGATTCGCTACGACGCCAACGAAATGATGAGCGGTGTGACGGAGGTGCTGTGCTATGGCACGGCGGTGATTGTGCGGGCCAACGAATAACGCGGATTGCTTCTACGTTGGGCGGAGCAGGGTAACGGGACGACAGACAACGGAGGAGTTATGGGCTGGACATCGCTGCCGCCCCGAAGGGAGGCGGGCCACCTCCGGGCCCTCCTCCCATGCTCCGCCCCGTGACTCGTGACATCGTTGCCGAACGACTCAAACGCGAGCTATCCACCATGGGTGCCGCCGATCGGCTGTTAAACGTCGGGTTGCAGCTCAAGGCGGGAATTCCGGTAGGGATTCTGTCGAAGTGGGACGAGGCCATCCGGAGCTACAACGCCGATTCCGTGGGAAGTACGGTTGGGCGCGAGTGGCCGAAGTTTCGTAGCGCCTACACGGTTGGTGATCTCGCGAATCTCGATCTCGCTGGTCATCAGGCGAATATCAA
>JANOKE010001102.1:0-1156 GCA_031419135.1 Gemmatimonadaceae bacterium | reverse complement strand
CCTCGCCATCGAGCCGTTTCTCAAAGCCTTTTACGGACACCTCATTGGCTGCCTCTAGCCCGTCCGCGATGGATCTCTTCGTTGTCGATTGGCGCGACGTGTGGCATGGTGCTGACACGTCGGAGCCAGTTGGTGCGGTGTTTACCAAGCCCGAGATTGTCCGGCTCATCCTCGATTTGGCCGGCTACACGTCCGATCGCTCGCTGTTGGACTTCACACTTTTGGAGCCGAGTTGCGGCGATGGTGCGTTTCTACTTGAGGTTATCGATCGCCTCGTTGCGGCCGTCGGACTCGCCACTACGCCAATAGACTGGAATGACACGCGCTTTGACGCTGCTCTCCGTGCGGTAGACATCAGCCTCGCGAACGTGCTGTCGGCTCGCGTGCAGGCGCAGGGGTGGTTGACGGATCGTGGATGCGGCGAAGACCGAGCCAGTCGGCTCGCCGACACGTGGATTGTGCAGTCCGACTTCCTGCTATCCGAGTTCGAAGGGAGATTCGATTTCGTTGTTGGCAATCCGCCGTACGTGCGCATCGAACATCTCCCGCGTCGCGTGCTGTCCGCGTATCGTGCGCGTTTTGAAACCACGAAGGACCGTGCCGATCTGTACGTTGCGTTCTTCGAGCAAGGCCTGCAGTTGCTCAATGAGCGCGGCGTGCTCGCGTTCATTTGCGCCAATCGATTCACGAAGAACAGCTATGGGAAGTCGCTGCGTGCGCACATTGCTCAGCACTATCACGTACGACACTACGTGAATCTCGAGCACACGCAGCCGTTCATCGGCGACGTGTCAGCCTATCCTGCCATCTTCACCCTCGATCGTGCGAAGGGACAGCCCACAAAGTCCGCGACCATCGACAGCCTGGATAGTGAGGTGATCGATCGTCTCCGGGGCGAGCTGCTGAGCAGCGACGGCGTGCCGTCGATGGTGTCGGTTTTCGAGGACTGGTATCCGGGCGGCGCACCGTGGATTTCGACCTCGCGCAAGAGTCAGCAACACCACAGCGCGCTCGCCGATTCGCATCCGACGTTGGAGGAATCTGCTCCTGGAACCAAAGTTGGCATCGGCGTCGCGACCGGCGCCGATCGCGTGTTTGTGCTGCCTGCATTTGATCCCAGCATCGAGGCCGATCGCCAGCGGAATCTGGCGATCGG
>JANOKE010001101.1:0-2263 GCA_031419135.1 Gemmatimonadaceae bacterium | reverse complement strand
GCGGCGTTGGGTGTGACCGATTGCCATGTGGTCCATCGCACGAAGTCGAGCGTGGAGAGCCCCGAGTAGCGGCGTGCGGCACCGGCCGTGGGTAAAACGTGATTCGCACCGGTCATATAATCACCGAATGCCACCGAGCTGCTGGCCCCAACGAACACGGTGCCCGCGCTGCGCAACGCCGCGAGTGTTGGCTCTTGCAGGTTCTCCGCCACCACCAGCAACAGGTGTTCAGCCGCCCACTCATTGGCCACCGCGATACCACGCGCAATTGATGGAACCGTGACGATCGCCCCTCTCGCCGCGAGCGACTCTCGCACGATGGCAGCGCGCGGCGTCGTCATCACCAGCTTGGCCAGCACCCGTTCGATTTCGTTGGCGAACGGCTCGACAGAGTCGCCGCAGAGCAGCGCGATCACGGTGGCCTCGGGATCGTGTTCGGCCTGCGCCAGCAATTCGCGCGCGATGACCGACGCGTTTGCCGTGCCGTCGGCCAGCACCAGCAGTTCGCTCGGACCTGCCGGTGCGTCGATGGTGACGTGCGAGCTGACCTGCAGCTTGGCTTCCGCGACGTACGCGTTACCAGGACCGACAATGCGATCGACCCGCGGCACGGAGGGAGTGCCAAACGCCATAGCGGCGATCGCACCGGCGCCGCCGATAGCGAAGACGGAATCGACGTTGGCCAACGCCGCCACCGCCAGGACAATCGGCGATGGATGACCGTCGGCGCCGGGCGGCGTGCAGACGATCACTTCTTGCACACCAGCCACGCGTGCGGGAATCGCGCCCATCAACAGGGAACTCGGATACGAGGCCCGGCCACCCGGCGCATACACCCCGACGCGCTGCAGCGGATCCGGTCGGCGTCCCACCGTGATGCCCGGTTCCGGCGAGACCTGCGTGGCATTCGGCAGGAATGCGTGGTGCACGGTGCTGATGTTGCGGGCAGCACGTTCGAGCGCGACACGCAACAGCGGATCGAGCGTGTCGAGTGCGTGCGTCCAGCGTTCCCGGGGCACCGCGATGGCCGCAAGGGTTACCCCGTCGAACTCGCGGGCCAGTGCACGCAGGGCATCATCGCCACCCACGCGCACACGCTCAATGATGGCCGCGGTGTGCTCGCGCACGACGGACTTGCGCGACTGCGCGCGATCGACGACCGCACGCCGGGTGCGTGCGTCGAGCGCATCGAAGGGACCGCGTGCACGCAGCACGAGTGGTGCCGTGACTACGGGTGATGGCGTGCTCATGGCACCAGCCGTTCGATACGCGTGACGAGAATGCCTTCGCCGCCAAGAGCGCGCAGCTCTGAAATCGTGCGATAGATCGCATTGGCGGCCACAACAGCGTGTACCGCCACGAAATGTCCGTGGTTGGCGATCTCGACTACGGTGGGGCCGTTGAGGCCCGGCAGTACCGCGCGCACGGCGTCGAGCGCCGCGCGCGGTACGTTCGCCATGAGATACCGTTGCTGGCGCGCGCGAATCACCGAGCCGAGGGCGGTGACCAGATCATCGAACGCGCGGGTGAGCCCGGGGTCGCCATTTCGCGGACCGTTGATCGCGGTGATGAGATGCGCGCTCGAACACAGCACGGTCTCGATTTCGCGCAGTCCGTTCATGCGCAACGTCGACCCAGTGGACGTGAGATCGACCACGATGTCGGCGATTCCGAGATGCGGTGCGATTTCGGCCGCGCCGGACACCGGCACGATCTCAACAGGGCGCCCGCGCGACTGGAAAAAGGCTGCGGCGATTCGCGGAAACACGGTTGCGACCCGCGCCGCCGCGCCGGTGGCGCCGATAAGGTCCACTGAGCCGATCCCGGCGTCATCGCGCACAGCGACTACCAGCCGACACTTGCCGAATCCAAGGTCGAGGTGGGAGGTAAGCGACCGTCCGGACTCGGCGACCAGGTCCCAGCCCGTCACTCCGGCATCGGCAGCGCCGTCGGCGACGAATTCGGGAATGTCCTTCGCGCGAACGAAAATGGCCTCGAATTCACCACCCAGTGACGCTCGCAGTGCTCGATCTCCTGCCGAGTGCACCTCGAGTCCAGCGTCATTGAACAGTTCGCGAGCGTCGCTACTGAGACGACCTTTGTTTGGTAACGCTATACGTAACATGATGTTATGATCTTTGTTGATACGTGGATGTCGTTCGCAAACCCGCAACAAAAAAGCCCGTCCAACTGGGACGGGCCTGAGGTACGTTTGGTGCTTTCCGGATAGCGTCTAGATCACGCGCTCCGACCCGCACAAAAC
>JANOKE010001100.1:0-4778 GCA_031419135.1 Gemmatimonadaceae bacterium | reverse complement strand
GGCGGTCGCGAACGCCCAGGACGCCATCGTGCTCTGGCTGGATACCGCTCGCAAGACGGGCCGCGAGATTCCGGAGCCGAAAGGGCGTCGACTTCCTTTTGCGAACGAGAATCGGATCGTCACTGCGCGTTTCTCGAATCCAGACTCCGAGCGACGGTATCGCAATCAATGGTCGGACGAACCAGAACTGGTCGCCAAGTACGAAGAGGGGGGCCAGTGCGGTGGCTGCGCCTACTTCGCGCCGTTCAACTCCGACTGGGGTCTTTGTTGCAACGCAGACTCACGCCATATGACGGAGACGGTGTTCGAGCATTTCACGTGTTCGGCGCTCGTGGATGAGGGATGGGGCGCTCATTCTTTTTCCGGATTCCCTCGCGCGGGCCGCGACCACACGGGCGACCTCGAAACCGATCCGCCCACAGTCAGCTTAGCCACAGAGCCAGGTAGTGCGCCGACTCTGACCCAGGGCAAGACCACCAGCATGATTGCCCACACGATCGCCTTCGAACAACTCACTGCGGAGGAGCGAATTGCGCTCATCGGCCGACTGTGGGATAGTCTGGATCCTGCGGTCGCGGCGCCGCTCTCGGATGAATTGGCTGCTGAGCTGGACCGTCGCGAGGCTGAGGCTGACGCAAATTCCGAGGCTGGGGAATTGTGGGAGTCTCTCAAGAGCCAATTGCGCGACAAACTGCGGTAGATGCGCCCGGTGCGAATTCGCCAGCAGGCGCGACGAGAAGTCAAGGTTGCCGCAAACTACATCGCTTCAATGGGTGGCTCCTGTCTGTGCGCCCACTCGACCAGGGACTTCAGCACCGCCGGATAGGACCCCACTTCGCGCTGAAAGGCCGCGGCGCTCAACTCGTGCGCGCTGTATCGAAAGAACAGGTCGTGGCGCGCCACGAGTTCACGAGTCTTTACGTCCATTGCGTACTCGCTGAGCTTTTTCGTCCGGGGTTTTTCGCGCCATGTGATGTAGTCGATGGCAAATGCAAACCAATGGTGCCAGGTCACCCAGCGCGGCTGAGCATTGAGGCCGAGGAGTGCCTGCCATTCTGCATACGGTGCCGAAAAGGTTGCCGGCTTGCCTGTGATCGGAATGATGAATTCAGCTCGCGCCAAGTCGAGAACAGCGCTTCGTGTTCCGACGAGTGTATACGACAGGCTATCCGCCAGTTCCCGAACCGTCACGGGACGTGAACTGCCGAGCACCACGGACATCACATCCGCCTTGACACCAACGCCAAACGCCATGCGCAGGCGTAGCAGAAGGTTGGCGTTGCGTCCGGCCGATACGCGAGTCGCACGTCGAACGTCTGGAAGTGCGGTAAACGTTTCGTTGCCAACGTCCTCCGACAACGTATCCCATCGTGGATGCTTGGCGAGTGAGCGCGTGCGGCGCGCAAAGTCCGACACTCGTTCCTTGATTTCCGGCGGGTAGGACTTCTGCAGATTTTTCAGATGTTGAACACTCAGAAGGTCCGCATTGACCTCGACCCAGCTGAACATGACGTCTTCGATTCGTGGTTCGTGTTCGACGAGAAACAGCGACGCCAGTATCAGTGCCTCCGGATCGACCACTGAGTGCCACGATTCCCGGGAACTCGCCGAACCACCAATCGCGCGCCATTGGCGCCACGCGAGCTGTGTGGTGATCTCGTTTAGTTCACGGGCCGCTTTATCCACGAACGCTCGTGACATGCGCAATCACTCGGTCGATGATGAACTGATACGCTGTGCCGGCGTTCTTCGATCGTGCCCATTCCGATCATCCAGTTTGGCGGAAGCCCAAAGTCACGCGCCACTTGTAGAATCGCGGCAATCCGATGGCCTTCGGCGGCTAGCAATTCGCCAACGGCTCTCAGAACTCGCTCTATATCGTTGCTAAGCAAAAGCTTATCAGCGGTCATAGCAGAAAGTCGAGTAGAATGTCACTATGTGGAAGATAATATAATGCTTAATAACTGGATGTCTAGTATTATCTCCCTCGCCACCTTCTAATGGCTGGCGCAGCGACGTTTGGGCTCAGGGCGGCGTGGCTGCAGCGAGCGGAGCGATAGATGCGCGACCTTGCCAATTCAAGTCCTCGTCACTGGGAGGCGTAGTCGCGCTTCGTCGTTGTCGTCGAAGGCGTGGCAGGCCGCCAAGGTGTGAATCGCATCATCCAGATCCTCATACGCGATCTGGCTGGTGACCTTCTGGGCATACTGCAAAGCATCGAGAAAGGGCGTGGCGTGTCCCTGCCGAGACAGCGCGCGGAGCTCGCCGATATAGTCCTCGCGGAACACGGTGGGGATCAGAATGCGGCAGTGACCCGCCGCGACCAGCTCGGCGTTCATGAAGGCGCGGGCAACACGACCGTTGCCGTCGTCAAAGGGGTGCACCTCGTTGATCAGAAACATGAGCGCGGCGGCGCGGGCGAATGGATGTTCGAGCGCGCGAACGAGCGCGTAACCCTCGCGCAGCGTGCCGCGCACCAAGGTTGGGTTTACGAAAACGGTGGCGCCTGCGCGGTTCGCTACGGTCTTCAACTCGCCCGGTCGCTTGGCGGGTCGGCCGCGCATGATCTGTCGATTGGCTGCCTGAAGCTCGGCGAGAAAAACATCCGGGTCGGTCCAGGTAGCCGGACCGCGATGCATGAATCGCGAATCGCTCACTAACTCGAAGGTTCCCACGATGTCGTTAGTGTCGTCGGCGCGTCCGGGGATGACCTTCCCGGCGAACACCACCTCGCGTGCTTCGCCCACATCGAACTCGGTGCCTTCGATGTAATTCGAGAAGTAGGCATCGAGGAACGCGAGATGTCGGGCGGCGCGCCCGGTCGGAGCCGGGTCAGCCGGGGCGGGCAGCAGCATGCCCGCGAGGTGCTCGTGCAACGCGGCGATCAAGTCCACCCGCGCCGCGTCGAACGGCATTTGAGCAACGCGTGCTTTGGCGATGGGCGCGCTCATAGCGACCCGGCGAGTCCCGCGCAGCGTCCTAACGATGCTGTCCAGTCGCTGGAATGCATCCTTCGCGACTGGAAGAGGTGCCGAGTCGTCGCTCGTGGCGAGCGCGAGGCGCCGCATGTCGTCTCGCAGTTGGTTGAGGCGATCTGCACCTTCTATCTGCAGGAACCGCTCGAGCCACGCCTCCAACTCTTCCGGGCGCATTCCGCGCGCCGCCCCACTGACGGAGCGCGAGGGGCGGGCGGACTCCAGTAGCGCCCGCGCGCGCGACGCCCAGAAAAGGCCCAACGGGAGCGGCATGTCTCCGTCGAGTGCTCCCGGCCCTTCCACTGCGCTTATCCGCAGCCCATCGAGCGAGACCACCTTTCGGGTGTGAGCGGAGACGAATACGTCCCCCGTCGCTGTTGGTTTTCCGTCGAGTGCGGTGCGGAAACCGATGACGCCTGCAGGGAAGTAACCCGCAACAACCGTCCGCCAGTGCTTACGGATCACCTCGGCCGCATCCAAGTCAAGCCGAGTGGTGTAGAGGCGGGGCCCGATGCTGCGCAGTTCACCATGCTTGACAGCGCGCGACACATTGGCCGACGTTCGCAACTTTCTCAGCATAACTGCGGACAATTGCAATAGTTTCTCCGCATAAGACGAAAACGAACGCAGTCTCGCGATGCCTTGACAGACGTTTCTTGTCGACTAGATTACTCAGTACTAAGACACTTACTGACAAGATAGTGTCGTGTCAGTTTCACCAGATAGATCACGTTGCCCGGGCCAGGGCAGGAGCATTCCATGAAGTGGGAAATCGACGCAGCACACAGCCAGATCCAGTTTTCAGTGAAGCACCTGGGCATCTCGACCGTGCGGGGCACGTTCGGCACGTTCACCGGCACGATCGATGAGCTGAACGGCGCGGTGACTGGGGCCAACGTAGACATCGACGTGTCGTCGCTCACTTCAGGCAATGATCAGCGCGATGGCCACCTCAAGGGAGACGACTTTTTTGATGTTGGCACGTATCCCAAGGCCAGCTTCTCGCTCAATCGCTTCACACGCTCAGGCGAAGACGTGACGGCTGAAGGCAACCTCACTCTGCGCGGGATCACACGACCCATCACGCTGGCCGGCGAGATTGGCGGCCCGGCCACCGATCCGTGGGGCAACAAGAAGGTTTCGGCGTCGCTCAACGCGAAAATCTCGCGCAAGGAATGGGGACTGGTGTGGAATGTCGCGCTGGAAGCGGGCGGAGTGCTGGTGGGTGATGATGTGAAGTTGAGTATCGAGGTGCAGGCGCAGCCGGCCGTGGTCGCTAGGGCGGCATAGTTGTTTTGAGACGGGAGACTGCAGACGGGAGACGGGAGACATCCAGTCGGCTGGGCGTCTCCCGTCTTGCCTTCTCGATTCTCCCGTCTTAGACCACAACCCCTGCTACTGCTTCCATTCCGCGACAAACAGATTTGTCTCGCCTGGCTTCGTGTCATGGCGATTCGACGCCCAGATGAGTTTTTTGCCATCGGGACTGAACATCGGGAATCCGTCGAAGTCTTGGTGCGTGGTGATGCGCTCCAGTCCCTTGCCATCGGGGCCGATAAGAAAGAGATCGAAATTCCGGCTCTTGGGATTGCGGTGATTCGATGAAAAAATGATGCGCGTGCCGTCGGGCGTCCACGATGGACCGAAGTTGGCGCCACCAAGTTTGGTGATCTGCTTTTGATCGGATCCGTCAGCGTTCATCACGAACAGTTCCATCCTGTTCGGGCGGATCATGCGCAGTTTGAGCAGATCGCGATACGCCTTCAATGAATCGGCATTGGTGGGATGCCAGGCGCGATACAC
>JANOKE010001099.1:0-3193 GCA_031419135.1 Gemmatimonadaceae bacterium | reverse complement strand
GGCTAGCCGATTTGCATGTCAGCCGGTTGGGCGACGACCCCGCCCAGCGCGCCTCGGTGCGCGCGCGTCTGGGCCCAGTCGTCCTCAGACTGCGGCAGGAAAAAGAATCCCGTGCGACGATCTTGCAGCAACACGCCCGGCTCACGGAGCGTGTTGGCGGCGATGAATACATCCGCGGCGGAGACCATGCGCCGAAAATGTTGCGCCGCGTCCTCGACGCTGTAGGCGCCGGTAAAACGGAGATACGCGGCGTCCTCGGGCGTCAACGTGCGGCGTCGGAATTGCTCAAGGTACGACGATGGATTGAGCCCGGGATTCTTCTCGACCACGGCCCAAATCAACGCAGGAAACGGGAGGATATGCGCATCTGCGAAGATCGCGTCCACCAAATCGCGCGGCTCTCGACGGTTCGCGAGCGCCACGAGCTTGTTGATCGCGAGGTCGATCGGATGGAGCATCACACCGCCACCGGGAATGGACACGAGCGGGAGAAATCGCCACGCCGATTCATGCGCCCAGTCGAGGACCGTGGACGCGCCATTATGACTCACCACGGCACTGACAAAACCGCGATGCTCGGCGATCGTGCTCACGTCGTAACCGCGACCGCGCAGTGCGATGGCATCGGCAGCGAAGGACTGGTTTGCCGCGTCGGCCGCGTTGTGAAAAAAATCGAGGTCATCACTGTAGCGCTCGCCCGCCGGGCCGATATGAAGCGCGGCACCGCCAGCGAGATACGAGACGTCGGAGCGCTGGGGCCCCAACAGCGCGAGCACGGATGCCTGGAAGGCGGTAAGCGGCATGGAGCCTCGCCGACCGTTAAGCGGACGGCGGCGTCAGCATTCGCTCAAGTCGCGCGGCCGCGCGCCACGCCTCGCGACCGCCGTGCTTGCGAAGGCCGTCGGCCACCCACGCGACGTCCTCGGCGCGGATGATGAGGTCCGGCCGCGCCCACCAAAAACAGGTGATGTAGTTGGTGCGAAACAACTTGCGAGCCTCGCGAATGCGCACCATGGCACGCGCACTCTCGGCACTGAGCTCGCGTCGGCTTCGCAGTCCGCCAAGGCGACCCGCCTCAGCCGTAGTCATGGTACGGGGCATTATAGAACGTAAGCGCTTATGATCTTAACGACAAGTCACGATAGTAAATGGCGCGTCGCCCGCCAGCGTCTCGTACGTCACAATGACGCATCCGTGACGCGATCGAGATCGGCTCGCAGCTGTTGCGCGTCCACCGGCGGCAGACGGCGCCACCGATTCAGCAGCGTCGCGACCGCCCGACCGCGACCAGCCAGCGGGCGCAGTTCGGCGATCGGACGCCCATCCATCGTCACGGTCAGCGTCGCCACTGTCGAGCAAGGGCAGGATGTGCGGGTGTTGCAAGCGCGCCGTGGTGCGGATCTCAGAGAGAAACCGTTCGCCACCGCGGCACTCAGATCCGGGTGCAGCACCTTGACGCGACGTCGCGGTCGTGCTTGAGGTCGTGCGCGAGGTACACAGTGGCCATGCCACCGGCGTCGATTTCGCGCTCGAGGTGGTAGCGGTCGAACAACGCGGCCGTCAACCGTACGATGGTCGTCTCAGTGTTCATACGGGAATCCAGGTCGCCACGGCCTGCTGAACCCGTTCGTCGAGCGTTGGAACCATCGACAGCCTGGAGCGCAACACGGTGGGCGCGACCACGCCACGCTGCGCCAGCGCATGGCAGAACTCTCGATCCTTGTCACGTTGGGCCACGGCCTTCGAGATCCAGAGATCGTGCAGCTCGAGGCACCACGCCGTGACACCGCGCGTGCCCGGCGTTTCGAAACGCACGAGCCGCTCTTGCCATCCGTCCGGCAGTCGCGCTGTCGACTCCACGACACCCTGCGCGTAGTAGCCGAACGTGTCGTGAAACATGGACGCCTCGCCGATGGCGCCGTCGATCAGATCGGCCATGCGACCGTCCACATCACCACGCACCGCGACATCCACTTCCACCGAACGGGTGGCTTCGATCGGCAGCGCGCCGCTCATGCTGCCGTGCACGGCCTGACTGCCGATCACCAGCAGGTCCGACACACCAAGCACGGCGCCCGCTGCGCGTATCGCATGTTCAAACTGTTCCCGGGTCATGAAGCGCGTTCCATCGGAGGCGACGGGTGCACGTTCGCCGCCAGCTCAGCGCGTGCGAACGCGCGATAAACGTTCGCTCGCTCGCGCGCCGACAGCACCCCGGTGAACGGCGTAACGTGTCGCAGTTCGCGCGACCACGGTGAGGGGTCGAACAGTACCGGCATGAGCGCATCAAGCGGGCGGCGAAGGAGGAGTCGCCATTCGTCGAGCAATGGTCGTGCGCCGGGATGCAGCGTTCGCATGCGCGCGAGCGACGCCCGCGCGCATGCCAACAGGGTCTGTGGATCCTCGAGGAGGCGGACCGCGACGGCGGCATGCAGAGCGAGCGATCGCCGATCTTCGCGCGTCAGTGGTGGCAGGTAGCGCAACTCCAGGTGGCACCCCGCCGCGTGCGCGAGACGCTCCACCGTGCGCCAGGTCGGACTCTTCCGATCGCCTTCGTACGCCGCGATCGCCGACTGCGACGTGCCGGCGGTGTTCGCCAGTTGTTGTTGGGTGAGCCCCACCGCATCTCGGAGGTCGCGAATCGGATTCATCACACAATAATATCTATTCAGATATAATTTGGAAAGCAGCCTCGGTGGCTCGCTCGCGGCGGCGCCCGGCTCGCGAGGAGATGAACGCCACGGACCTCAAGGAGATCGGCGGAGGTCTGTTAGTTTGCTGATCCCTTAATGCGGAAGATCTGCAGTACCGGAGATACCCGGTACCGATCGTGCTCCCACGCATTGGCTTTGAGCACGAAGAGCAACTGGCTAGCATTGCCGCGCAGTCGACCAATCGCCACGCCAATGATTGGTTCGCCAGGATCGGCGGATACCCACCGGTCATACCCTGCGAACTTCACCGTTTTCGTTGCGTCATCGTGTGCGAAAAAGTACGCCACCGCTCGATCTCTTGACGGATCGCCGAAGGTATAGCTTTGTCGGTTGTAGCTTCGATCGCCATAGCCAGGTGTCGCGATAAACATCACGGTGTTGCCAAATAGCACACCACCGCCGCCAACCCGCTCGGTCGACCACACGCCGACTGCCATCCGGACACGAATACGCCGTATCACGTGGCAATCGCGGCGCCG
>JANOKE010001098.1:0-1112 GCA_031419135.1 Gemmatimonadaceae bacterium | reverse complement strand
CACGGCGATGCCCGTGCCCTGATGCAACTGGATCGTATGCTCGCGCCCGGCGTTCCCATCGTCCAAGTAGGCGATTTCGGCTGGTATCCAAGTCTCATCGACCAATGGCGCGCGATCGGCTCAGCATTGGAGCGATCGGTCTACTGGATTCGAGGCAATCACGAGCACTACCCATCAATGCCATGGCTAGACGCGCCGCATCCAATAGAGGTCGCACCACACATTCATTTCGTACCCGATGGCTGTGTGCTCGAACTTGGCGCGCTACGACTCGGCTGCCTTGGTGGCGCGGCCAGCATCGACTATCGCAGTCGTCGCCTCGGTGTTGATTGGTTCCACGAGGAGAACCTCACGCGCGAACAGGCCGACCGAACGGCGTCATGGGCTCAACTCGACCTCATGGTGACGCATGTGCCGCCGCAGCACGTCATTACCGCCTCATCCAGTCCGTTGGCCAAACTGCAATTTGGAGTGCCGGTGTACTGGCGAGACGAAAACGCCGATGTGGTGGAGGCGATCTGGCGGCGGATGAATTGCCCGCCGCTGGTGTGCGGGCATATGCACTACTCGTACGAGTCGGTCGATGGCGTACGCATTCTGGATATCAACGAACTTCTCCTTTGGCCCTGCTCTCCATGACAGACATGTGCGTTCGCGAAACGTGGACGAAGCCCTCAACGATGGTCCTGATCGCCCTGAGCATCGGAATGGCATTGCCCGCCGAGTCGCAGACCCCGCGCGCCATCCGCTCCTCCGACATCTATCGCCTGCGCGATGTCGGTGCCGCTCGCATCTCCCCAGACGGCGCCTGGATTGCCTACACCGTCACCACCACCGATTCGGCAAAGGACAAGTCCGATAGTGACGTGTGGATGGTCTCCTGGGATGGCACACGCACACTCCGCATGACGGCGTCGCCAGAACCGGAAAGCAATCCGAGATTCAGTCCGGACAATCGCTATCTGTCATTCGAGTCAGGCCGCTACGAATCGAAGGGTGGGCAGATCTGGTTGCTTGATCGTGCCGGCGGTGAGGCGGTGCGACTCACCGACCTCAAGGGTGGTGTGAATGAGTACGAATGGTCGCCCGATTGTACGCGTATCGTGGTCGTG
>JANOKE010001097.1:0-1321 GCA_031419135.1 Gemmatimonadaceae bacterium | reverse complement strand
CTCGTTCAGGCGTACGAGCAGTCGTCGGAGACGAATATCTTCAAGGTAAGCGTCGAAATGAGCTATGTGCCAAAAGAGTGGAAGGACGCCGACTCATTCTGGAAACCGAAGGCAATGCCGAAAAAAGTGCCGTAGCACCTCGTAGATCGGCGATGGAGCGCGGTCGCCCCGAATTGCGGGGCGACCGCGTGGCGCATTGGTTCGCGTTCCAGCATGCGACATCAGGGCGCCCGGCGAAACTCGATGTAGTGTGCGGTTTCGTCGGCGACGCTCTTGCCGTGAAGTGACTCGACCACCGACAACGCCATGTCGATACCGGCCGACACTCCCGCAGACGTGACGGGTCCGTCGCCGACGACACGGCGCGCCCGATCTACCAGAATCGTGTGATCCAGCGATGCGAGCACGTCGAGTGCGCCCCAATGCGTGGTTGCACGCTTTCCCTGCAACAGTCCAGCGCGCGCCAGAAGCAGAGCGCCAGTGCAAACCGACGTCACCAACTGCGCGCTTGAGGCGACTGCGGTGATCCATTCAAGCATGGGAGCATGCTCGAGCAGTCGGCGCGTTCCGAAGCCTCCCGGTACGACCAGCAGGTCGACGTGCGGAGCATGCGCGAAATCGAATTGCGGCACTACTTGCAGGCCACCGGTGGCGGTGATGATGTGGACGTGTTCTGCGACCGTGAAAACGCGAAACGGGGCTGACTCGTCGTTTCGTCGGGATTCAACACCCGACGTCAAGCGCACGCGGGAGAACACCTCGAATGGACCGGCGAAGTCGAGCACTTCGACGTCATCGAAAATGAGGACGGCAACGAGCAGGCGAGACCCCACGGTGGCGGGAGATGGCGTGGAAGAGTTCATGTGATGAACGCAGGGTGAGTGGCGGTGAGGCGGACGCGGTCAGGCGCGAGGACTGCGACGCTGTGCCCTCGCGTCCCGCTTCGCAAGTCTCGCAGACGCCACCCCAAACCGATGACTGGGTGCTCAGGGTGGCGTCACCGATTCACCAGAGCCTACGCATTCCAGGCCTGCAACTCCAGCGCCGTATCGTTGAAGTGGCGGTAGCTGGTAACCAGGCCACGATCGTCGAACGCCCAGACGTGCACCACATCGTTCTCCAGTGCGTGGCCATTCTTCGTCAGATTGCTCTCGATGCGCAGGAGCACCGCCACACGGTTGCCGGATTCAATAAAGGTGTGTGCATCGAACACGCGGATCTTCAGCTCTTCGCCAACGGCCTTGAAGAAACCAGGCAGATTGGCTTTGCCGCTGAAGTTCCCGTTCCACGGGCAGATCTTTGACGCGACGCGGGAGTTGTC
>JANOKE010001096.1:0-3258 GCA_031419135.1 Gemmatimonadaceae bacterium | reverse complement strand
AGTCGGTGTTATGCAGGATAGCGGCGAATTCATCGCCGCCGTAGCGACAAAGTACATCGGACTGACGCAGAAACACTTTTGTCAGCGCCCGACCAAGGGTCGTGATGGCCGTGTCACCCGCCTGATGACCGTACATATCGTTGACCAGCTTCAGCTTGTCCATGTCGATCATGAGCAACACGATAGGCTGCTTGGACAGCGAAAACATCTGCACGGCGCGGGCCACCATCGTATCGAACAGTTTGCGATTGCCGATGCCGGTGAGCGCGTCGGTGGTGCTCTCCTTGCGCGCCTCTTCCAACTGTTTGCCCAGCTTGTCCAGCTTGGTGGCCAGGGTGGTGTACTGGTCGGCCTGCTGCTCACGGCGAAACTGCAGTGCGCCTTCGATGGCCAAGACGGCGCCCAGCACATCCTGTTTGATCGATCCCGGCTGCAAGCGCTTGAGCGCGTTTCGCGCCTTGTCCATCTGATCGTTGGTGGTCACATCGGTCTTCTGATCGACCTTGACCGCATTGTGCACGGTTTCCACGCACGCCCAGAGCGCGTCGCGCAGTTCGTTGATCGACCCCGCCACGTGCCGATGTTCCTCCCGACGCTGTTCGGTGACCGTGCGAATCACGCCACCCCAATCGCGATCAGCTACTCCTACCGAGGCAGTCTGCTCCGTCTCGTCAAGTCCGTAGCCTAGCGTCGCGTGTCGCTGCCACTTGCTGATCTCGCGCGCACTCTCCTCGCCCGGACGGTCCGGCAGGTCGATGGGATAGCGGGCCAGCGCCGTGAGCACGCCGCCGAGCGCGTCAATGACCATGCCAATGCTGTCGTCGCTGCTCGCGGACGACCCGCGCTCGGTCGCGTGCGCGCCGCCGTGAATCACGTTCAGATGCGGCGAGCCTGAGGCGCCATTCGAGCAGCTTCGCTCAAACGAGGGATGTGGCTCCGCGACGGATTTCTTGAAGAACATGGCGAGGGATGAAGGTGTGTATTCGTCTATCGGCAGATGAACTCGCCGAGTTGAGCCACGAGTGGGACTGCATCACCCCCCCGGCACATCCGTTACACCCCGCGTGCGTACGGCACGCCTCGTTAGAAGTCCTCGACACCGAGCGCCATAATTGGCGCCGACCCCGATTGGATGGCAGCCAACAGCCCCCCGGTCTCGGGGAGCAGTCGCACCATGTAGAACCGGGCCGTTTTGATTTTGGCTTCCAGGAATCGCGCGCTGCCGGTTCCGGCTGCAAGCTTCGCTTTGGCCACCGTGGCCATGCGCAGCCACTGCCAGCCCACCGCGACATATCCCATCAAGTGCAGATACTCCGTGGCCGCCGCACCCGCTTCATCGGGATTGGCGAACCCCCGCTCGGCCAGCATCATGGTGGCTTTCTGCAACTGATAGAGCGACACGCCCAGCGGCTTGGCAAATTCCTCCATCGACGCGTCGCTGGCGGCAGACTCGATATCGGCCTTCACCAGTTCGAAAAAATGACGGACGAGACGTCCGCCCTCCATGGGAAGTTTGCGGCCCACGAGATCCAGCGCCTGAACCGCGTTGGTTCCCTCGTAGATCTGTCCGATACGCGCATCGCGTACATACTGTTCAATGCCGTACTCCTTGACGTACCCATGCCCCCCCAGTGTCTGCAGGGCGATGTTCGTATTGTCGAATCCCTTGTCCGTCAGGAAGGCTTTGATAACAGGCGTCATCAACGCGACAATGTCGGACGAATCCTGCTTGACCGCCGGGTCTGGGTGTCGATGCTCAAGATCGATACGAATGCCAATCCAGTACGCCAACGAACGCATGCCCTCGTTGAACGCCTTCATGCGCAACAGGCCCTTCCGGACATCGGGATGCACGAGGATTGGATCAGCCGGACCGGAAGGATTCTTGGGACCCGTGAGTGATCGACCCTGCAAACGATCCTTTGCATACGCCAGCGCGTTCTGATACGCAACCTCCGCCAGACCCAGTCCCTGCAAGCCCACGGCGAGCCGTGCGCCGTTCATCATCACGAACATCGCGCGCATGCCTTTGTGTGGTTCGCCAACCATCCACCCGGTGGCGTTGTCGAAATTCAACACACACGTCGCGGACGCCTTGATCCCCATCTTGTGTTCGATGGCACCGCACGTCACCCCGTTGCGCGTGCCTGGTCGGCCGTCTTCGGTGGGCAGAAACTTGGGCACCAGAAACATGGAGATCCCCTTCGTACCGCCTGGCGCATCCGGCAACTTGGCCAGCACCAGATGCAGGATGTTCTCCGTGAGATCATGTTCGCCGGCTGAGATGAAGATCTTCGAACCGGTGATGTGATACGCCCCATCGCCCGCCTCCACCGCCTTGGTGGAGATGATTCCCAGATCGGTGCCGGCGTGTGCTTCGGTGAGGCACATGGTGCCACTCCACGTGCCGTCCACAAGCTTGTGCAGGAAGCGTTGTTTGATCTCCTCCGATCCGTGACTCATCATCGCGCTGCAGGCGCCGTGCGAGAGACCGGGATACATGCTGAACGACAGATTGGAGGAGCAGAGCATCTCTTCCATCACGAAGCCCACCGTCTCCGGCAGTCCCTGTCCGCCAAACGCCGTGTCGGCCACCACGCCGGTCCAACCTGCCGACGCATACTGGGCATACGCTTCCTTGAATCCGGCCGGCGTTCGCACCTCACCGTGTTCGAGTCGTACCCCTTCGGCATCACCGGACTGATTCAGCGGAAACAACACCTGCTCACAGATCGCCGCCCCTTCCGTCAGCACCGCGTCGATCAGATCAGGCGTGGCGTCCTCGAAGCCGGGTAACGCGGACAACTGCGCCACATCGTGCACGTCGTGCAGCAGAAAGCGGATATCGTCGAGCGGGGCCTTGTACGCGGGCATGGACAACGTCCTCAGAGGCGAGGGTTCGAGGAAGAGCGATCGCCGTAAGTTGTCGCTTTCGCTCACGACGGGCAAGCGCAAATTGCGACGTTAGCGTCATGTTCCTGTTGGCGTCCAGCCAGCGGGCGGTCATCCCGCTAGACTCCGGTATTCCGCAGGTGCACGCACGAACATCCGGAGTCACGCATGAAGGCGTTCTTCACGGTCATCGCTGCCAATCTGGTCACCATCGCGCTCTGTGTAGTTGGTGGCTTCATTCTGCTCGTCGGCATCGCCGCGGCAGCGGGAGGCAACAAGCCCACGACCGTTCGGCATGGATCCGTGCTCATCGTGGATCTCGAGCAGACCTTGGTCGATGCGCCAACGAGATCGGAACGCCGCTCC
>JANOKE010001095.1:0-1328 GCA_031419135.1 Gemmatimonadaceae bacterium | reverse complement strand
CCTGCAATGAGTGCTGGCTTCGTGCGTGTAGCCGTTTGGGGCTACGGCACTCTCTTCAGTCGTTCGGCCATTCGCGTCTGCCACCCCGGTCCGGTCGCGCGCCACCGCGCCAGGACATCGGTCGGCAAACGCAGTGAGATGAGTACGCGCGGATTCGGTGAAATCGGACGACCGCCCTTCTTGAACACGGCGCGACCCATCATCTCGTCGGTGAGTTCGGGAATCTCGTCATATTCGTGCGGCTGGATGACATGCGCATCGACACGTGCCATGTCAGACATCACGCGACGGCGCGAAGCGGGTTTTTTCGCGGGCATTGGCCTTCCTCATGCTGACGATGTGGCGCACCGCGCCACGCGGCGTGTAAACAACGACGACCAAGCGGCCGGCAAGCCAGCCATAGCAGACGACTCTACGTTCACCGTAGTCCGCGCGCGTATCATCCAACTCGATCGTCGGCCCCTCAAACACCACGGAGGAGTCGACAAAGTCGAGACCGCGATCGAGTAGGGTCTGCAGTCGCTTGGTCGTGGGGTTGGTAATGTTGATGGTTAATGTTTCTACAATAACCGCCGCTGGCAAGTCGCGCGCGCTGGACGTGTCACGACAATTCAGTGAGCGGCGGCGGTACGTGCCTCAAACGTCCCGCGGATATGCTTTCGCCGGTGCTGTACAAGGCCGAACTCTGGCGGCGCATCAATCGAGGTGAGCAGGCAGGGGCGGTGGCGCCGAGGTCTCACCGACCCTATCTTCGCGCGTCGGCGCACACCTCGCCGAGACGTCCTCGCAGCCCTCTGAGCAAACGATGGCCCAGGTCACGTACGATGCAATCGTGGTCGGTTCCGGAATCGCTGGCGGTTGGGCGGCCAAGGAGCTTACCGAACGCGGACTCCAGGTGCTGCTGCTTGAGCGCGGCAAAAACGTCGAGCACATCAAGGACTACGTGAACGCCACCAAGCCGCCATGGGCATATTCCCATCGCGGCGGCCACACCACCGATATGGCGAGGCGTTACCGGGTCATCGGTCGCAGCTTCCCGCTCAACGAAAAGAACCTCGACTGGTGGGTGAACGAAGAGGAGTCACCCTACACCGAGGTGAAGCGGTTCGACTGGTATCGCGGCTACCATGTTGGCGGCCGCTCGCTCATGTGGGGGCGCTGCAGCTTCCGCTGGAGCGACATCGATTTCGAGGCGAACGCGAAGGACGGTATCGCCATCGACTGGCCCATTCGCTATGCCGACATCGCACCGTGGTACAGTCACGTCGAAAAGTTCGCCGGCATCGCCGGCTCGCTGGAAGGACTGCCGCAGTTGCCCGATGGCGAGT
>JANOKE010001094.1:0-1531 GCA_031419135.1 Gemmatimonadaceae bacterium | reverse complement strand
CTCCGTCCACAGGCGGCTCAGGCTCCCCGCCGACGCGCGGGGACGTTCGGCGTGCCCGATGGCGCCGCCTTCGTCCAATCCCGGCGCGCGACGCCCCGGCGGTGCGTTGCTCCGGACGACTCGTGAGGCCCGCAGCGGAGGAACGTCGCCCACCGTGCCACGCGTCGAGGCGGCGCCTGATACGGCGCCTGCATACTTCAACGACCCCGATCGAAATTTCTATCGAACGGACTAGCCAAGCAGTGCAGCTGCATCGAGACCATACTGATTCGCGAGCGTCCGGATCTGGACTGCGGTGAGTTGACGCTCACCGCGGAGGAGTCGGTACGCAAGCGACGGATCGACGCCGAGGAGAGTGGCGAGGGCAGCACCGTTCTCTCCGCGTTCGGCCAGCACGATGCGCAACAGCTCAGCGCCGCGCGCGGCCGCGATGGGGTGTTGAGTGTTCTCCCATCGCTCGTACAGGTCACTGAGCAGATCCAGGTAGTCCGCCTGCTCGGCATTGAGCTTGTGCCCTGCAAGGAGGTCGATGATTTCCGCAGCGTTCTCCGCGTCTACCTGATCGTGGATGGGGCGAATCAGATGCATGGCAGAGAGCGGCCCGGCGTCAATCCACCCGGCGTGAGCACCGCATCGAGCGCGCTCAACATCTCGTGCGCGCGTTGCGGGCGCGCCGACGGTTCCTTGGCGAGCGCACGCGCAATGACATCGGCCAGCGCGTCGGGCACGTCGGCCCGCTGTGTGCGCAGCGCCGGCGCCGGTGTCGTGATATGCGCGGTGATCACCTGCTGCGCACTGCCGCTGAAGGGCGGCTTGCCGGCGAGCAGTTCGTACGCCAGCACGCCCACCGCGTACAGGTCGGCGCGATGATCGGTGGTGGGATCGGCAGTCGCCTGTTCGGGCGCCATGTACGTCGGCGTGCCCAACGCGATACCGGCCGATGTCATGTTGCCGGATTCGTGGAGTGCTTTGGCGATCCCGAAGTCAGCCACGAGTGCGTGCCCGGCCTCGATGAGGGGAACCGGTCGCCGCTCACGCCGTTGGTGGACTCGGCGGTCAGCACCTTCACCACGACTTCGCGATCGAGCGACTCGTCGTGTGCGACGAACACGCGCGACATGCCGCCTCTGCCGAGCTCACGCTCAACGCGATAGGCGGTGCCAAGGGCCTGCTGGAGGGTCTCGCGGAGCGCGTCGGTCATGGTGCCATAACTTCGCTCTCCAGCGGCGTATCGCCAAGCACATTCGAAGCAGCAACTTTCGCGCAGGGATGCCCGGCTGCCCACGCGGTTTTCACCCGTTCATTGCCGCCGACTACGAGGTGGTGCGCGCGGCACTCCAGCCGCTGTCGGCGAAGGGACGGCGATTCCTCGAATGGGGGTCAGCGTCCGGCGTCATCACGGTGATGGCAGACGTGATGGGATTCGAGGCGTACGGCATAGCGCTCGACGCGTACGGGCGTCCGCCGCCCGGCGAACAGATCCGCAGCCTTGTCATCGTGCCCGCGACGGCAGCCCTACGCGTGCCAGCAT
>JANOKE010001093.1:0-1339 GCA_031419135.1 Gemmatimonadaceae bacterium | reverse complement strand
GGCGAACCATGTGACGGTAGTCGGGGGACTGCGGGCGGGCGCGGGGGCACGTCTTGCAGGCGTGGCCGCCCAAGATCGACTCACCGGCACCCCGTTCACGGTTACCGGGCGTGTCATCGTGAACGCCACCGGCCCGTGGAGCGATACGACCGCAGCCCTCACCGGCGCGGCACATGGCACACACATTCTTGGTTCGGCAGGAACCCATATTGCTGTTCCGCGCAATCGGTTGGGCAATCACGATGCCGTGACTGTGGTGTCACCGATTGATGACCGCGTGATGTTCGTGTTGCCGGCCGGAGTGCATTCGATCGTTGGCACCACCGAACGCCCTGCACACCGGGGACCCGATGCCATTCGCGCCACCGAGCAGGATGTGGCCTATCTGCTGCGCACGGTGAATGCGCGGTTCCCGAACGCGCAGCTCCGGATGGACGATGTGATCTCGGCGTGGGCCGGCATTCGTCCGCTGGCCACCATGCGCGCCGGCGAGCGTTCGGCCAACACCGCCTCGCGCGAACATGCCATCACGCATCGCGATGACGGGTTGGTGAGTGTGACCGGTGGCAAACTCACCACCTTTCGCGCAATGGCGGCAGACGTGCTGGCGCACGCACTTACGGAATTGGCCTCCAAGGGAGGTTCGACGACAGCGGGTGCGATGCGCAACCCATCGCGTCGCAGCGTCACGGAGCCGTTCCCTGGTGGCGACATCCTGTCGCGCGCATCCGTCATTCACGACGCTCGTGAGACCGTGCATGATGCCGCCGTGAGCGAGCGACTCGCATTGGCCTATGGCAGCCGTTGGCGCAATGTGTGGAGCTACGCACAACGCGATCCTTCACTTGCCAGACGACTGGTGGACGACCTGCCCTACCTGCTGGCCGAAGTACCGCATGCGGTGGAACGCGAAATGGCCTGTACGCTGTCCGACGTGCTGATCCGTCGTACGCACATCGCGTTTGAAACGCGCGATCACGGGCGCGGCGCGGCGAAACGGATTGCGCCGCTCATGGCCGCGCTGTTGCACTGGAGCACGACGGAGCTTGACGGACAGCTTTCGGCGTATGATGCCGAGGTGGATCGCGTGTTTGGGATTGATATGGTGTGAAGGCGCGTGCCGTACGCACGCGCGAATGAATTGAATCCCGCGTCGATTGCCGAATCCTTCGCCATGTCGTACAATCGACGTTGCTGATTCCTTTTCACTCTCGGGCTCCATGACCTCAGAATTCTCCGGACGCGTGGCGTTCATCACTGGCGGCGCGTCGGGACTGGGGCGGGCAGCCGCTCAGCAACTGGCCGCGCAGGGTGCGCTGGTGGTGGTTGCCGACGTGCA
>JANOKE010001092.1:0-2877 GCA_031419135.1 Gemmatimonadaceae bacterium | reverse complement strand
AGCACGCCGCGCATCGCGCTGAATGTGCTAAAAGTCGTGGTCGGGTCGACTGACATTCGCGCTCCGGACGATGAGCTGAGCATACGAACAAAACCGCGCACGAAACGCCACCACAAATCTAACAAGCACTCTTGCACCCTGTTTCGTCCAGTGGCGCGCAAACCGGTCCAAGTGCAAAATCACAAAGGAGTTGCACCCGTCCAAGTGCAACCCCTCGCAACTCCGAGAAACACTGCTTCACCGCTTGGGAAGCTGGCATTCTACCAACTGAATTACGCCCGCGAAGTCGTTGGCCAAGTTCGCCGCAGACGTCGTACCCCGACCCCGATAGGTTAACCCGGCGAGCGCCCGCAGGACAGGGGCGTTCGCATGGCGTCCCGCGAAGTAGATTGGACCATCGCAGCTAGATGACGGTAATGCTGAATGCGCCCGACACCCCGTTACAGGTCGCGGTGATGGTCAGGCCATTCGCAATGGCGTTTCCGTTTGCGGTAACGACCGCCGTGTGGCTGGGCTGGTTGACCGCCACCCTGACTGAACTCTTGTTCGACTTCCAGACGAACGTGCAGGCACTCGTGATATCCTGTAGCCCCTGATTCGCCAGCGCTTCAATAACTACGCTGTTGCCGGCGCTCAAAGTGGCGTTGAGAAAACACTTCGCGTCTTCTCTGAAATGGCACAGCGTAATCGCCGTCACCCGGGGACCGGCGGGGTCTACCGTGTTCGGAATCGTCACGACGTCCTCGCATCCGGCGCTTGCGATCGCGACGAGACACACCGTGGTCACCGTGGAACGAAATTTCATGGCCGCCTCCGCTGATCTGTGATGGCACGCGAACAGGTCCACCCGAACATGTTTCCGACAGCGCGAAATCGCAAGTTGCGCGAGCTGGGAAGGGCCGGTTTGCTGGCGGCAACACGCTTCCCGGGTCAAGTTCAACCACATGAGCGCCATCCCTCTTGAAGAACTGCTCGCCCGCATCAACGCCGGCGAAACCGCATTTCCGGCGCTCGTGCTGGAATCGGTTGCCCTGGTGACCGTCCGTCTGCGGCGATTCAATCTCCGTGGAGCGCGGTGGTTTAACGTCGACGCGCGCGGGGCAGATCTCTCGTGGAGCGACCTCCGCAATGCGACGCTGTCGCGAGTGGACTTGCGAGGTGCACACCTGTTCAAGTTACGACTCGATGGCGGACGGCTGGATCGCGTGGAACTCTCGGGGGCCAACCTGCATGCGGCCTCGCTTGAGGGAGCGTCGCTCTCGGACGTGCAACTGCGCGCGTCGCAATTGTGTGAAGCCAACCTGCGACGCGCCAGCCTGCGAGGGATCGTTCTGCAAGGCGCCAACCTGACCAACGCCGACCTGCGAGACGCAGACCTGACGGACGCCAACCTGTCGGAGGCAATACTTACTGGCGCAAGGCTGGAAGGTGCCACCGTGACGCGAACCAACTTTCACGGTGCATGGGGCCGCCCCTGATCGGGTGCCCCCGTGCGAACGTGCCACTCATGTGTTCAGAAAGCGCAACATGATCTCGTTTAACTCACCGGCGTGCGTGGCGGCAAAACCGTGCGGCGCGCCCTTGATGATTTCAAGACGGCTGCCGGATATCAGCGCCGCGGATTTCGTCGCCGAGATCGCGATGGGGACGATGCGGTCGGCATCACCGTGCACGACGAGCGTGGGGATATTGAATTTTGCGAGGTCGCCTCGGAAATCCGTCGTGCCGAAGGCCGTGATGCATTGAGCGGTGCCCACTGGTGACGCCGGCCATGCGATCCACTTGCTGTACGGAATCAAGTCGTTGCTGACTCCGTCGTGTGGCGCGTCCCAATTGTAGAAGTTGGGGAAGAACGCATCAAGGAATCCCACGCGATCCTTTTTCACGCCGGCGATCATGCCATCGAACATCTCCTGCGGAACACCGTCGGGATTGTCCGCCGTCTTGAGCAGAAACGGTGGCACGGCGCCAAGGAGCATGGTTTTCGCCACGCGCGCGGTACCGTAGCGACCGATATAGCGAGCCACCTCACCGCCGCCCATGGAGAACCCCACCAGGACCGCGTTCTTCAGGTCGAGCTCCGTCATGAGGTCGTTCAGATCGGAAGCAAAGGTGTCGTAATCGTACCCACCCGCCGGTCGCCCCGAATCGCCGAAGCCACGTCGGTCGTATGCCAGGCACCGATACCCCGCATCGGTGAGCGCCGAAATCTGGTGCTCCCACATCCGGTGACTGAGCGGCCAGCCGTGAATCATCACCACGGGTTGTCCGACCCCGTGGTCGACATAGTGAATGCTGGTGGCAGGCGCGGTACTGGCTTTGACAAACGGCATGATGGCTCCAGGCCGGGGTGAGGATGAACGTTCAGACCACACAAGTAAGACGGCGGTCGAAAGGCGCGCCATCCACTTCCGGGACCATGGCCGGGTCACTCCATCGAGCGAGTTGCGGAGGTCGGCTTGCAGCGCCCACGCATCTCGGTATTCTACCGTTGCTTTCCCGGGAAATACCGGCAAACTCACGGTATTCAGTTTACGGGTGATTATCTCCGGAGGAATCATGTCGACACTGCGCCTGGAGGTTGAGCTTCGCGACATACCCAGCATTCGGCGGGTTGAGCGCCTTCAAGCGCTGCTTGGAACTGGCAGCGCTGAGTTGTTGCGCAATGCCCTCGACCTTATGGATTGGTGTGTGAGTCAGGTGCGTCTCGGTCGTCAAATCGCGAGCGTGTCAGCGTCCGGTGCGACACGCGAGTTCACCATGCCCATCCTTGAACGCGCCCGCGAACTGAACCGCCTTGCGGTGAGTGCCGATGCGTTTTCGCAGATCACGCACCTGCTCGACAACCCACCGCGGCCTACCGCCGCGTTGCGCGCG
>JANOKE010001091.1:0-3760 GCA_031419135.1 Gemmatimonadaceae bacterium | reverse complement strand
AGCGCGTCGGCCGCCCGCAGCGGGGACGCATTCGCCTTGCGGGCAGCGATGCCGACGATCTCCATCCAGTGCCCGCCCGGCGTGACCTTCTTGGTGGCGTACATCGTGTGTCCCTGGACGTGCATCACGTACGGGTTGCAGTCCCAGAACGCCGCGATCGCCCGTTGCTCGTCGGTGAGCCCGCGGCCCACATCGTACACTTCCTTCGCCTGAGCGTAGAATGGCGAACCCTTGGAGGGATCGAACGACAGCGGCGGCTCCGGCCGAAACTGCGCCGCCGAATCGATCACGAAAGGTCGCAGTTTCGCCCAGTTCGGCTCCACGGCATCCATGTACGCCGGCGGCGTCGGCACCCAGCGTTGGGGTTCCTTGGTGACCGAGTACTTGGGCATGCCGCGCATTTCCTTGTAGTTGTCCTTCGCAGCCCACGCCAGCACGTGAGCCGCCACCGTGTCGCCATAGGCGATGGAACGCTGATACACAGCGGCAGACAGGCCGCGCAGCCGATACTGCTCGTCCAGCGCGCGGCGAAGTGTGTCCATGCGCGCGCGAGAGAACGTGAGCTGCCGGCCAACCGTCATCAGCGCGTGGATGCCAGCCAGCGGCAGCGAGTATTCAACACCATTCTGTCGAGCCGGCACGGGTGTCAGCCCCTTCAGCTGACCGGCCAGCGACTTGTAAGTCGTGTCGGCCTGCCTCACCACCTCATACGCGGCAACGCTGCTATAGGCGTAGATCCGACTCGCCTGCGGCGGGCTGAAGATGTCGTACACGATCACGCTGGTGAGATCGTGCACGGCTTGATGCAAGGGCGCCGCATCGACCATCGCGGCTGCTGTAGACGTTGGTGTAGTAGCACTGCGTGCGCAGCCAGACACCAGTGCGCATGACAGCACCAAAACGACCCGCCAGCGCCAAGCGGAATACATCGGCCGAACGAGGAACGTATTCATGGCACGCCTCCAGGTGCACCGCTCGTTGCCTTGATCGCCGTTGAGCCCCGAATCGCGGGCGCACTCGAACGGAAGAAGAGCGGTGTGTCGTTGTTTCGTATTACGATGATCATGTCACCCGTGCTGGTGCGTATCCGTTTGATGTCGCGCGCCTGTCCGCGCATCACTACGCCGGTAGCCGACGCGCCCGCTGGCGTGAATGCGCCCTTGCCGTCGCCACGAAGGAGCAAGCCGTAGCCCGCCGCCATCCGCGCCAGTTCCGGCTTGAACCCGTCGAAGTTACCGACCGACAACATATCAAGCCTGCCGTCGCCATCGAAGTCGCCGGTCAGCATGCCGTATATCGGCGACAACTGCGCTTCGCGCGGCAGCGGGATCAGCGTGAACGTGCCGTCTCCGTTGTTGCGAGCCAACACAGACTCGAACGTGTTGGCCGTATCTGCGATGGCCGACGCCAGATCAGCAGCCGGAAAGATGTCGGTCACCGTCTGCGTCGCGTAGTCCGTGTAGTTGCGGAAGCGAGCCTTGAGCGGAGGAATCGCCCGAATGAGATCGTCGCGCAGCACGATCGGATAGCGCTTGCCGCCGCTCACCGTTGTCAGGATCTGCTCCTCAAACCCATTGCCGTCGAAGTCTTTCACATACATCACGGTTGGCTCTGCCTCGCTCGCCAGCAAGCGGCCATTCACGCCGAGATTGCCGACAAGGAAATCCACTCGGCCGTTCCCCGCGAAGTCGCCGGCAATCACGCGATTCCACCACCCGTGGCTCTTTGTGAGCCCCGGGATCGAATGTTTTGCCAGCCGGCCGCCTGCCGTATTGCGGAATACCGTGATCGGCATCCACTCGCCGACGAGAATGAGATCTACCCTGGCATCGCCATCCACATCCTTCCAGATGGCATCGGTCACCATGCCGATGTGCGAAAGCCCTGGCGCCACTTGGTCGGTTACGTTTGTGAAAACGCCCGTGCCGTCGTTGCGCAGGAGCAGGCTTTCCGGCACCTGCCCGTAATGACCCGGCACCGATCGACCGCCAACAAACACGTCCTGATCACCGTCGCTATCGAAATCTGCCGCCACCACGTGTGAACCGCTCGCCCCCTCGGTCGGCAGGCAGCCAACCGCTTTGTGGAAGCGCCCCTTTCCGTCATTCAGGTACAGGCGATCCTGCAAGGCCGGCGCCATCTCGCTGAACTCGTTGCCGCCGCTTACGACATACAAGTCAGGGCGCCCGTCGCCGTTTGCATCGAAGAACTCGGCGCCCACATCTTCGGATATCGAGTCGGATTCGAAGAGCCCGGGATTGCTGCGCCTAAAGTGCCCGTCCGGTTGCTGCAACAGCAGCTGTCCGGTCTGTTCCTTCGCGCCACCCAGGAAAAGGTCGTCCAGTCCGTCTCCATTCACGTCGCCCACTGCGACGGCCGGACCTTCGGTGGACAGCATCTTTGGAATCAGCCGTTCACGATCGAAATCGACGAACTCATTCTCGTGATGGGCGTAGCCGAGCGCCACCTGTGCGGTCACATCGACGAAGAGGCCGCGGGCGGGAGTTAGCGGCGCGTCTGCTGGAGCGTTGATGGCGTTTGCCTGCTTGACGGTGATGCGCTGGTTGGCCGGCACGTCGCGCAGACTGCTCACGCGTCCATCGGGCCAGTTCACGGTGACCGAGTCCAGGCGGTCGTGGGTTCCCACACCGAAGGTCAGCAGCGGCTGAACACTCGACTGGAAGCCGCGCACCGGCGACTCCTCCTGCACGAACAGGTCGTCGCCGCGGCGCACCGAGACCCGCGCGCCGATCCCGAATCGATTCAACCCCTCGCCTTCCAGCGACACCTGCAAAAAGTGGTTCTCCGGGTGCAGCGCGCGCGCGTTGTTGCGATAAACAAACGCTTCCATGTTCACGTTGTTCACCACCAGATCCAGCGCGCCATCGCCGTCGAGATCGCCATAGGCGGCCCCGTTGGAGAAGCTCGGCGTGTCCAGCCCCCATGCGGCGCTCTCGTTCGTGAAGCGCATGTTGCCCTGATTGCGGAACATGTAGTTGGGAATGCGCGTGGACGTCATCGCATTCACCAACTGCAGGAAGTCCACTTTCCGCCCGTTGTACACCTCTTCGGCGGCCGTCTGATTGGCCAGCGACGAGATATAATCCTGTGACGTGACGTCTTTGGCGAGTCCGTTGGTGACGAAAATGTCCTTGCGCCCGTCGAGGTCGAGGTCGGCGATCAGCGCGCTCCAGCTCCAGTCGGTCCGCGCCACGTCGGCAATCTGCCCGATGTCACTGAACGTGCCATTGGCGTTGTTGCGCTGCAGCATGTTGCGCATGAACTGGTGATGGTAGCCGTTGAGGACCTTGGCCTGGTACACATCCCAGCCTTCGAACGCCGACGTTGTGCGCAGCCGGTACTCGTCTTCCGGCATCATGTCCGTGGTGTAGACGTCGGGCCAGCCGTCGTTGTCGATGTCGGCGATGTCCAGTCCCATCGAGAAGTAGCTGCTGTACGGCATCTGCTGGTCCAACGACTCGGCAAACGTGCCGTCGCCGTTGTTCATGTACAGGTAGTCGCGCTCGAAGAAATCGTTCGCCACGTAGATATCCGCCCGGCCGTCGCGATTCACGTCGGCCACCACGACGCCCAGGCCAAAACCAACTTCGCTGCCGTAGATGCCCGCCGCCGCACTGACGTCGGTGAAGTGCCCGTGGTCGTTGCGATACAGTTTGGCGCCGCCCAGCGAGTCGCGCACGTGGCGCGTGTTGCGGAGCCCGAAGCTGCTCACCGGTCGCGGCGAATTGTTGATCAGGAA
>JANOKE010001090.1:0-1149 GCA_031419135.1 Gemmatimonadaceae bacterium | reverse complement strand
TACGATGTAGGTGATGCCCGGAGGCAGTACGCTGTTCCCGGCGGTGTGATCGCCATGATCGGATCCGACCACGTACAACTTGATGGGCAGGGGGGTGATAGTCTTGATGCGATCGAGAATCGTTTGCGTAGCCGCTGGACTTCCCTGCCCATCGGCAATGAGCACGCCGGATGTCCCAATGACAATCAAACTCACCGTCGTGAAGCCGGGTTGCCGGATCTCTTCGTAGCCGAACACATTGGTGGCCAGCGGCACGAGTCGCGGAAACGCCGACAACGGTACACCGCGCTGTGTCGGGTTGGCGGTGCGTTTCGGGAACAGCCGACGAATGCTGCGAATCGCGACGGGCGGTGTGAGAGTCTGCTCGTTGTGCGGCGATTGGTGAATGGCGCGTACGAATTCCATGCCGGCGGTGACCTGACCGAAGGCGGCAAATCCCTGACCGTCAGGATTGCGGCGGCCACCTTCATCGAGCGATGGTTGCGCGCCGATGGTGAGGAAAAAGGCGGACGTTGCGGTGTTTGGACCAGCGCGTGCCATGGAGATGGTCCCGTCGATATGCCGGAGCGTGGTGACACTGGTGCGCTCGAGGGCGACGGCCGGGAAACCGGAATCGGGGCGCACGGATCTCGCGCTGCCTTGAATTACCTGAATGCGTACCGAATCGCGTGGCTGATTGTCTGGCGTCACGGTGCGATAGAACCGACCGTTGGTGAAGAACCCCCCGTCTACGTAGCGCAGGAAATTGGCTACCGTGATGGGTGCGTGCGCGCTGTCGAGCGACACGGTGATGTCGCCGCGCTCGGTGGTGATGACGATGGGAATCTGGCCGACAGCGGGCGGCCGGACGGCGGATGTGGCGCCCTGACGATGGCAACTGACCAGCAGCGCAACTGACATGATGGCGGCGGGTGCACCGATCCAGCTGTGCCACTGTCGCAAGAAGGCGGGCGTGGGCATGTAGAACGTCGAGAGATGAAGGCGCGCATAGGGATGGTGAATCGCTGCGAATATCGCAAGGGATTCATTGCAGGGCCAGCCTTGCGAGGGGCCGGAGGAGTGAGCAGGTGCAGGGGTGAGCGTTGGAGGGTGAGCAAGTACAGGGGTGAGCGTTGGAGGGGTGAGGCGGTGAGGGTAGAGCAAACCCTC
>JANOKE010001089.1:0-5977 GCA_031419135.1 Gemmatimonadaceae bacterium | reverse complement strand
GCCTTCCCTCACTCCTCACGCAGTTCCCCCTCGTACGGACCGACGCACGACGCATCTGAATGCGGAACACGGGCCAGAGGTGTGAGCAAGTAATGGGGTGAGGGTAGAGCAATGCGGGCGAGGCCAGAGGGCCGCTACCGAATCTGTGCCGGACTCTACCCTCACCGCTCACCCCTCCAACGCTCACCTCTGCGGTTGCTCACGCCTCAAACGCTCACCCCTTCGGTTACCTCATACCTCACACCCCGAGAGCGCGAGGTCACAAACAGTCCCACCCCAATCGCCAGCAATGCGCTGAGCACATGCGAGAGTTGGTCTGCTCCTGCGGCCGCTACCGTGGCATCACGGAGCTGCGACACGATTTCAATGAAGAGTGCGCCGACAAACCACGCCTCAAGCGACGAATTCCCCAGCCGCCAGAATACCAGCGCGCACATCCCAAACGCCGCTGCCGCCACCGCAACCGATATCACCCATACCGTAGTGGCGGGCGCGCCGACGTCGCCGCTGACCAAGCCAAACCCCACCGCTGCAAGACCAATCACAAGCATGCGACCAACAGTTGATCGCACCGAAAGAAACGCGGCCACCACCAGCGCGGACAACGGCGAGGCGAAGAGTGCGTCCGAGGTTCCATCCAATAGCCGACCGAGCACCGGGACGACTTGATCGAGTGTGGTGTCCAAAGACACGACGGAACGCGGCCGAAACAGTGCGGGCAGCGCGCCCAGTGTCACCGGACCCAATGCCAGTGCACTGCCGATCACCCATGCGTCGGTCGCGCGCGGCGATCGAATGGCGACCCCCGCGCGTCGCCGCACCGTGTCGGCGGCCAACCAAAGTCCCCACAGTGCCGCCGGTCCGAGGGCGCCACCGAGCAACGTCAGCGCCGACGTCCACTGGTGGCGGTTGAACGGCGACGCGGTATCCCATCCATGCATCCTCGCCGGCCAGTCGTTGACCCCCACAACCACCATGCCGAAACCTGCTGCACACACCACGGCGATCATGATGCGTCGCGGCGGCCACACCAGTGCCGGCTCAAGCGGCTGGCGTTTCATGAAGCGCACCAGACCCACGATACCGGCCACGGCAAGCATCAACCCTGCCGTCAACGCAATCGCCCCACGTGTCGACGACCGCGCCGTGTAGGCGCGCTCCCACGCCTCGGGCAGAAAAACACGATGCCCGATACGGGTGACCTGGTTGCCGCTCACCGTGGCTGTACGCCGCAATGACGCCGCGCCGGGCATGCGAAGCGACGTATCGGCAAACTCGAACGTCACATCGCGGCGAGCTGGTCGCGCGATCTCTTCGGCCGACAGCAGCACGAGCGCTGTCGGCGACGCACCAGCAGTGGCCAACGCCGCGCGCGCCGCCGCTTCTGCATCTGGGCGATCGAGCGACGGTGCGGCCACGCTATCGGCGATGATGTGAGCCCACGTATGCGGTTGACCGTCGGGGCCCAGCGCGATATTCCAGCTTTCGGTACGCTCCGCGACCGTACCGTCCTTGTGCACATAGCGCACGTCCCACTGCGCGCTGTGCAGCCATACACGGCTCATGCTTTTGGCAAGTTGTCCTGAGGAATCGTACTCAGCGAGAAATCGCCGTTCCATGCCCCAGGTGACGGGGTTGGCATCGACCAGCCGCGTCCATCCATCCGGCGCGGCACCAAGCGTTCGAAGAATTGAATCGACGGTGGCGATTACACCGGTGCGCGTCGCCGTGAACCGCGGCGTTCCCGGTTGCGCCTTGGGCCACAGCGAGAGCACCACCGCCGCGACACCCAGCACCAGTGTGCCCACGCCAACGCGTACGGTTGCAGACAGGCGTGCAGATGTTGGCAACGCTGTTTCCGCAGTTGCCAAACGGGCAGGCGGTTGCCACGCGCCAAAGCGCGCGTCGTCCGGCGTGTCCTTCATCAGGCCGCGCGTGCGCCACGCCTTGGATATCACCAGCATTGCCGGTACGAGCGCGACCAGCACCACCACGGCCAGCGTGGCACGATACGGCAGTGCATCACCCGCCGCCGCAAAAAGTCCGAACAGTATGAGATCGTACGTGAAGTGCCCGACAATGGTCGTCACGAGGCCCACGCGCATATAGAGCACGGCCCACAACAGCGCCTCGGCAAACAACTCGACGCCGCGCGCGTACGCGGGAAACGACGGATAGTTGGCGTGGGCGAATCCGAAAACGAGCGCCGTAAGTATCGCTGATGCGCCCATGGCGTACGGTCGCCAGGGACGATTGCCAACGGCACGCGCCACCAGCGCGATCGGGATGGCGCGGAACAGCACCTCCTCCAACACGCCGGCCTGCAACGACGTGGCGACCGCCGTGAGCCAGGGGAACGGCGTGGCGATCTGATTGGGATCGTCCAGCAACGAACTCGGTGACCACCATCCGAGTCCCCGGTCGACCAACAGATAAAACACCGACACGTAGGCGAGACCGAATGCCGCCAGGGTGTAACCGCCAAGGATGCGCAATGCCACGGGACGTGTACCGGCATCGCGGGCGGTAGTCCACCAGTCGAAGTGTTCGGGAAATGCTTCGCGTGTCAGCAGTTCGCCCGTGGCCAACAGCACGGCGCTTGCCAGTGCCATCCCTGCCCCCGCCGCCACCGCCAGCAGCCATTGCTGGGCGAGGAATGTCGTCGGTGAGAGCGCCGTGTTGTAGCCGAAGTAGCTTCCCGGAATGTCGTTCAATTGGGCGAGGGCGAGCGCCAATCCAATCACGCCGCCGGCAATGAGCGCCGGTCGCCAGCGAACGACTCCCCGCTTGCGCGCGCCAACCAGGGCCGCGATGCCGAGCCCCACGAAGAGCGGCACGAAGAGGCTGGCAATCAATGCGTACAAGTCGTTGTCGGCGCGCCGCTCGGCATAGCGTCTCAAGAACGGCTCGGGAACCTTTACATACTGGCGCGCGCCACCTGCACGGTCTCCGCGCACAACGATGTCGATGCGCAGCGGCGCGTCACCCAGCTTTCGATCCGTACGTTCCCAGGTAATGGTGCGATCGAGCCGCCCGCTTGGCTGCACGGTTTTGACAGACATGGAAATCGGTTGCCATGTTGGTCCGCTCAGCGCAAGCCAGCTGGTACGCACCGAGTCGGCGCGCGCCAGGGCTTGCGTTGAGTCGAGCGCTGGACGTGCATCGGCGTCGGCCAGGATATCTTGAAAACCCAGCACCCGACCGCTCGGGGCGAGCGTGATGCGCACCTCACGTGGGTCGCCACTCCGAAAAAAGCGAACCTCCCACGCGAACAGTGACACATCACCGCGATTCACTTCAGCATTGACGGCCGGCTTTCCGCCCGCCTCCAACTCAATAAACGTTTGAGTTTCGGCGTCTTGTTCGAATCGCACCGCAACGCGCGCATCGGCAACCGGTAGCTGATGGGCAATCGCGAACGCACGCGCGCGGTCGATGGCCGATTCGCGCGTGAGTTCCTGCTTCAGGGCGATCGTTGGCTGGGCTTTTGGAAACAGCCAGAGTGCGATAGCGACGCAGACAATCGTGATCGCGGTCAAAATGGCCGCAGTGTAGCGGTTGGGCGGGGGCGAGGTCATTGCGTTACCAGATCAGCGATGGGAAAGACCATCGGGCGATCATACCGCCACGCAAAGGACATTGCCAGCAGGCGCCGAAGCGCGCCACGGGAGACGCGCGACCTTATTACACCATGACTGAAAGCACTTCTTCGATCGGGGTCATGGCCAAGCCGCTCGACGGGTTGGTCCTGGTGGCGTTCCTGGGTTCCGGCATCGCGGACTCCGAACGCGAACGGGTATTCGAGCCGTTTTATCGTTCGCCAGACACACCCGCCGACGTGGGCGGCACCGGTCTCGGGTTGGCCATTGCCGGCCGCTTGGCCAAGGAGCAGGCAGGCGAGGTTCGGTGCGAATCGCGCCCAGGCGGGAGCAGCCTGTTCACGCTTGTGTTGCCAGCCGCTGCTGTTCTCCTCGTCGAGCCATAGCGCGTTCGGTCGCATGAGGGACCACCAAAAAACGCACTAAAACTGGACGGACGACTGCCTTGCGGACCGACATCCTCTCGATGTTCCTTGGTTAACGCCGACAGGAACCGCGTGACGAGGCCAACTGGCTGATCGTGGCGTGGCCTGTCCAGCACACCACACCGTGGAACGCACCGAGAGGACGCACCGTGACAGGCTCACTGTTTCGTACGAAGTCGATTGATCGCCTGATGGCCGATGGCGGTGAAGGCGAAGGCGGCCTCAAGCGCACGCTCGGCGCGGCATCCTTGGTCGCCCTTGGAATCGGTGCCATCATTGGCGCCGGTCTGTTTGTTCGCACGGCTGCGGCCATCGCCGACCGAGCGGGACCGTCGGTCACCCTCGCTTTCCTGGTGGCCGGGATCGGCTGCGCGCTCGCCGGCCTCTGCTACGCGGAATTCGCGTCGATGATTCCCATCGCGGGCAGCGCCTACACGTACTCCTATGCGACGATGGGTGAACTTGTTGCCTGGATCATTGGGTGGGACCTCGTGCTCGAGTACGCGGTGGGTGCCGCCACGGTGGCGATCGCCTGGAGCGAGTATCTCAATAAGGCGCTCGAGTACATAGGCATGCGAGTACCATATGAATGGTGCCATTCGCCGTTTCAGACATCGACGGATGGCGTGCAGGGGATCATGAATATTCCGGCCGTCGTGATTCTTTTTCTGCTGTCAGCGCTGCTGATACGGGGCACGAAAGAGTCTGCATTCATTAACGGCCTGATCGTCGTCACAAAGGTGGCGATCGTCATTCTGGTGATCGTGATTGGCTGGGGATTCATCAACCCGGCAAACCACACACCCTACATTCCGGCCGCGACGCAGTACACTGATTCTGAAGGAATCACGCACGCCTACGGCGGCATCATGGGAATCCTCGGTGCTGCCGGTGTGGTGTTCTTTGCATTCATCGGATTTGACGCGGTCTCCACGGCCGCGCAGGAAGCAAAGAACCCCAAGCGAGATATGCCCATCGGCATTCTCGGGTCGCTCGTGGTGTGCACGGTGCTGTACGTGCTGTTCGCCCATGTGTTGAGTGGTATCGCGACGGTAGACGACTTCAGGACCGTGGGGCGGGAGGCGTCCGTCTCGTTCGCGATCGCGAAGTACATGACCGGCTATGGCTCTCGAAGTTCGTGACGATCGCGATCCTGGCGGGTTTCTCGTCGGTGATTCTGGTCATGCTGCTTGGTCAGTCGAGAGTGTTCTATTCGATGAGCCGGGACGGGCTGGTGCCGAAGATCTTTTCCGCAGTGCATCCGAAATTCCAGACGCCATACAAGTCGAACATGCTGTTCTTTGGCTTTACGTCGCTGTTCGCCGCGTTTGTCCCGGGTGACGTCGTGGGAGAGATGACCAGTATCGGAACGCTCTTCGCATTCGTGCTGGTGTGCATCGGTGTCTGGATCATGCGTCATCGTCGACCCGACTTGCCTCGTGGATTCCGGGTGCCTGCCGTGAAGGTGGTCTCTACGCTCGGCGTACTGGTGTGCGGGGCCATGATCTACGGGTTGGGCTGGACGAACTGGCTGCGGCTGGCCGCATGGCTGGCCGTTGGCTTGGTGATCTACTTTGCGTACAGTCGCAAGCGCAGTCTGCTTCAGACGCCGGGCCGCGCGTCATGAGCGGTGTGACCAGCAAGAGGGTGGCGGGCAGCGGAACAGTGTTTCCTGTGCTGTTGGTCGCCATTCTCGCCGCTGGCGCGGCGGCGCTGTTCGCCGGAAGCCTTCCCGATAACGAGTTGCGTCCGCTGGCGTTTGTCTTGAGCGCGTGTGCAATGGCCACCGCGCTGGCATTTGTGTTTGGGGCGTGCTGCTCGGGCATCGCCGGCGTGCTCGGCATGTGGGTGGCGATTCGCACCTACGTTGGTGTCGCCATGTCCGCGCTATACTCGACATCTAGTGCACTTCGTGTTGCCATGCGCGGCGGCGCAGTCGCTGGTCTGGTTGTG
>JANOKE010001088.1:0-1709 GCA_031419135.1 Gemmatimonadaceae bacterium | reverse complement strand
AAATCCCGGCAGGATGACGGTGCCGCCACCAACGACGCGGCGTTTGGGGACGAGGGGATGGGGGAATGATCTCGCGATCGATGGCGTGCTGTCCTTGGAGGGAGAGGCAACGAGGGTGAAATGAAGGCTTGACAGGCGTTGTCAAATCTGACAACATCAATTGGAGAGGTTTGATGGCACGAGCAACCAGACCGATATCGTGGATTCGGAGTGCTAAAAGGAATTTTCAGCAGTTCCCAGAATCGGCACAAACAATCTGCCTCAATGCGCTGACAATCGCAGCGGATGGTGGCAAAGCCGATATTGCGAAGCCGATGAAGGGGCTCGGGGCAGGGGTCTTCGAGATCGCGCTCCCATACCGGGCCGACGCATTCCGCGTCGTCTATGCAGTGCAGACTGGACGATGACCTTTGGGTGATCCACACGTTTCAGAAGAAGGCGATGCAAGGCATCAAGACACCCAAGCGGGAGATCGACTTGGTAAAGGACCGGATAAAACGACTGAAGCAGGAGCTATGAAGAAGGAGCTATCATGACAGACGAACCCCTTGAGACTATTCGAGGCAGTAGCAACGTGTTCCGCGATCTCGGCAAAGACAACGCCGATGTCCGGCAGTTCAAAGCCCTCCTCGCCGCTGAAATTATCAAGCGTCTCGAAGCTCAGGGCCTGAGTGTTCGGAAAGCGCAGGCACTCACGAAAGTGCCAGCCGCCGATTTCTCGCGAATCCGCAATGCGGATCTCTCACGCTTCACGTCTGACCGTCTCATCGGCATTCTCAACCGTCTGGGCACGCGGGTCGAGGTGGCTCTCACGCTTCGATCTACCAGTCGGTTGGTGACAGCCTGAGCAGCACAACGTCAGCGAGCTCTGTACATGCGGCAACGCCGGCGGCCGACCCTACCGTGTTTCGCCCAAAAACGGGAAGATTTTAAGGGCAAGGTTCTCGAAAAACTGCGACGATCGTTGGCCTCGCGGACATGCTTCAGCGTTCAACCCCGGTCGTGGGACCTTGACGGAATGCCGAAGACCATTGCCTCGTTCTCGTAGTGCGCTCCGGGTACGGCGCATGTGCGCAGCGCGCACCAGCATCGTCCTTTCGACCAGAACGATGCGCGCGCACGCGCCAGCCGCGGCAACCGTGTCGAGGCGCAACGTTTGCTTGCCCGCGTGATGGCCGCGCGCGTAGTGCCGGCATACGACGTCGCCAAAATCCACCTGGCGCTCGGCGATCATGCCAAGGCGTTGCGATGGCTGGAGCGCGCGTACGAAATGCGTTCACACTCGATGCTCTTCCTGGGCATCGATCCCGAGATGGCGTCGCTTCGTGGCGACGCCTCGTTCGATGCGCTCGTCAAAAAGGTCGCGACGTCCATCATTTCCGCACCACATTGAGCGGCACGCTCACCGTCCACGCATCCAGACGGGCGACGAAATCCAGCCGCAGGGCACCCGGCCGTGGCACTGGATCGCGGCCATACCGATCTTCGCGCTCACTGCGTGGCATGTCGCGGCCGCAACGCGCAACAAGGCGCTCGTGATGTTTGTCTTGACAGGCGTGCTCACCTACGTAGCAGTGCTCTGGCGGCGAGCGCCACCGCAGCGATAACGAGCACCGCACCGATGACCACACCACCAGGGGAGTCGTCGGCCTCGGCGTAGCGGACAAGTGCGACGCCGCTGGCCGCGATGACGAGCGCAATGAGCAGGC
>JANOKE010001087.1:0-9739 GCA_031419135.1 Gemmatimonadaceae bacterium | reverse complement strand
GACGGTTCATGCCGAAAGAATTGCCGACGTGAATGGCCGAGTTTGGCGTACCGTCCGATACGGCGTACGTGCGCCCGCGTTAGTCGCGGTAACCGGTGTGTTGCTGGCCTGCGGCGGCGGCTCCTCGCCCACCGACCCGATGCCGGCTGTGACACCGATCCTCACGAGTATCGCCGTCACGGCCACCAGTGCGACGGTGAGCGTTGGTGGCACACTGCAATTGACCGCGACACCACGCGACCAACTGGGTCGTGTCATGACCGCGACCCTCACCTGGAGATCTGGCGCCACCGCCGTCGCCACGGTCTCCACATTCGGCGTTGTTGCCGGCGTTACCGCTGGCTCCGTTACGATTCAGGCATCGGCAGGCAGCATTAGCGGCAACATCTCCGTCACGGTGGCCGGTCCGATTTCGTACGTGGCGGGGCAATCGTATTTCGGACGCAACGGCTACATCGAATACCTCGCTGGCAACGCGCCGGTGATTCTCACCGCACCCCATGGCGGTGCCCTGCTGCCCAGCAGTATCCCCGATCGGACAGCCGGTGCCTGCGGCGGTGTGGCCACCACGGTCACGGATACGAATACGGGTGAACTGGTGCGAGCCATGCAGCAGCGCTTTTTTGCGCGCTTCGGCACTTATCCGCACGTCATCACGTCGCTGCTCTCTCGACGCAAGCTCGATCCGAATCGCGTGTCACCGGAGGCCGACTGTGGCAACGCCGACGCCGCAGCAGCCCTGGAAGACTGGCACGCGTTCATCAATGCCGCCAAGGGTGCGGTGCTGCAGGCAACTGGCAAAGGCTGGTACATGGACATGCACGGACATGGCCATTCCATCCAGCGACTCGAACTCGGTTATCTGCTGGCGGATGCCGACCTGAATCGCCCCGATGTCGCACTCGACGCGTTCCCTTCGTTCGAGAACACCGCCAGTATCCGCACCCTGTCGCAATTCTCGCCCTTGTCGTTCTCGGCGCTGCTGCGCGGCGCCAACAGCCTGGGTACGCTGTACGCGAACAACGGGTACCCTGCCCTGCCCAGTGCGTCCGACCCGACTCCCAATGGGGCGGATTACTTCAACGGTGGAGACAACACGCTGCGCCATGCGTGTGGCAGCGGCGCCACCGCGCTGGGTGGCACCGCCAACGGCAACATCTGCGGCGTGCAAGTCGAAACACATTTCAGCGGCCTGCGCGACAATGCCACCAATCGCGATCGGTTTGGCGACGCCACGGCGATGGTATTGGAGCAGTACCTCAGAGTGCACTGGGGACTGGGAATTGCGCCACCGTGAGTCACGCCCAGTTTACCTGAGCTGATCCAGTCCGCGCAGCAGTTGCGAAAAGAACCCGACGGCGCTCGCATAGTCTGCCACGGATACACGCTCGTTGAGTCCGTGGATGCGCGTGAAGTTGCCGTCTCCCAGCGGAATCGGCAGAAACCGGTACACGTTGGCCGAATGCGGGCCCCAGTATTTTGCATCGGTGCCGCCGACAACCAGATACGGCAGTACCGGCATCGATTCGCGCGGTGCCATGGCGCGAACCGTGGACTCGATCGATCAGGCGGTACGCCGCCGACCGCGTATCCGACACCGGCGACGGATCAACGCGCGCACTGTCGGTGGGTTCAATGCTGATCAGCGATCACGACCGATTCGGTGATCCACAAGTTGGCCATCGCGAGTGGGGAGAAGTCCTTAAACCGCTTCGAGTGACGCCAGCACGGTGGTCTTGTCGTCCAGTGTGCCGCGTCCCCATACAAATCCGTCGGCTGGGGCGCGTATCGTGCGGGCGACCATGACCGCGAGGAGCAGCACAAACGCACTGGCCAGCATCAGGAGCAAGCGCTTCAACGGGATCTCGGGGAAAGGGACCTTGAGGATTTCACTCTCCGGCGGGCGCAAGGGAAGAGGGGCTGGAGATTGATCGCGCCCCGCGCAACCTTGTCGCATGGAAGATTCCCCGCTCACTGGCGATATCTCGCCCGAAGAATTTCGCGCTGCGGCCCACGCCGCTGTGGACTGGATAGCCGACTACCTCGAGCACCCCGCACGGTATCCGGTGAAGAGCCGAGCGGGATCAGGCGACATCCGGAACGCGCTGCCAGCGTCGCCACCCAAAAACGGTGAAACGCTGGAGGCGATGCTCAACGACTTCCATCGCACGATTTTGCCGGGCATCACGCACTGGAATCACCCGTCGTTCTTCGCCTACTTCGCCAACTCGGCGTCGTACCCGGGAATTCTTGGCGAATTGCTGACGGCGGGTCTGAACGCCAACGGCATGCTCTGGGTGACGAGTCCTGCCGTCACCGAGCTCGAATTGGTGACGCTGGACTGGCTGCGGCAACTTATGGGGCTCGGCGAGGGGTGGTTTGGTCAGATCACCGATACCGCCTCCGTGAGCACGTTCTATGCGTTGGCAGCGGCGCGTGAAGCAGCGGGGCTCGATATCCGCACGCGTGGCATGGCGGCACGCACCGACCTGCCGGTGCTGCGTGTGTATTGCTCCGAACACGCGCACTCGTCAATCGACAAGGCGGTCATTGCGTTGGGACTGGGGCACGACAACCTGGTCAGAATTCCGGCGGATGAGCAGTTTCGCATGCGCCCGGACGCGCTCGAGGGCGCGCTGCGGGCCGATGTCGCGGCCGGATATCTGCCGATCGCGGTGGTGCCGTGTGTCGGTACGACCAGCACCACCAGCATCGATCCGGTACCGGAGATCGGGCGCATCGCGAAGGCATTCGGCTGTTGGGTTCATGTCGACGCGGCGTATGCGGGTCCGGCGGCCATCGTGCCCGAGTTGCGCTATCTGATGGACGGCGTGGACGGCGCCGATTCCCTGGTGGTGAATCCGCACAAGTGGTTGTTCACGCCCATGGATTGCTCTGTGCTGTACACCAAGCGACCCGACGCGCTGCGTCAGGCGCTGGCGCTGTTGCCCGAGTACCTGGTCACCGCGGGGCAAGACGATGTGGTGAATCTGATGGACTACGGGATTCAGCTGGGTCGGCGCTTTCGATCACTCAAGCTGTGGATGGTGCTGCGCGCGTATGGCGCCGACGGCTTGGCCGAGCGTATTCGGTTTCACTGCGAACTGGCGCGCGAATTCGCAGGCATGGTGCACTTTGAAGGCGGCTGGGAACTAACTGCGCCTGTGCCGTTGTCACTGGTATGCTTTCGCTACGCGCCGGACGGGGCGAGTGAAAACGACCTCGCGCGCATCAACGCGGCGATCATGGAACGCGTGAATGCCGGTGGCACCGCGTACCTGTCGCACACGAAGCTCAACGGGAAGTACACGCTGCGATTGGCGATCGGGAATATCCGCACGGATCGCGTGCATATCGAGTCGGTGTGGCGGGAACTGCGGAAGGCAGCGACCGGAGCGGCGTAGCTCACGGTTAGTGCCACGGCGCGGTTTCCGCGCCACATTAGCGACATGCTCACACCTTGGTCGCAGGTCTACGTGCCGCTGGGCAGTCTCCTCTCCTCGGTACTGGTTGCCGCAATTCCCGTTGTCGTGCTGCTAGGCCTGCTCGGCCTCTGGCACGTCCGCGCCCATCTGGCCGCACTGGCCGGACTCGGCGCCGCCATGGCGGTGGCGATCGCCGTGTTCGGCATGCCACTGCCACTCGCACTTGGCGCCGTTGGCAATGGCGCGTTGTACGGATTGTTTCCCATCGGCTGGATCGTGCTCAACGCGATCTTTGTCTTCAGCGTCACGGTGGAGACCGGCACGTTCGATACCGTGCGTCATTCCGTCGTCGGCATCGCGGACGATCGGCGCATTCAGGCATTGCTCATTGCCTTCTGTTTCGGCGCCTTCGTTGAAGGCGCCGCCGGGTTTGGCACGCCGGTTGCTATTTCGGCCGCGATGCTCATCGGTCTCGGATTCAAGCCACTGCCCGCCGCCGGACTTTCGTTGATTGGCAACACGGCACCGGTGGCCTTCGGCGCGCTCGGCACACCCATCATCGCGCTGGCCGGCGTCACAGGCCTGCCACTCAACGATCTGAGCGCCATGGTGGGCAAACAGTTGCCGGTGTTTGCCATGATCATTCCCTTCTGGTTGATCTGGGTGATGGCGGGCTGGCGCGCGATGAAGGAAGTGTGGCCGGCGTGTCTCGTGGCCGGCGTGAGTTTTGGCGTGATGCAATACGTCATCAGCAATCACTTCGGACCTACACTCGTCGACATCGGGGCGTCGCTGGTGTCCATTCTGTCGCTGCTGGGCCTCTTGCGATTCTGGCGTCCGCGCAGCGTCTGGCGCTTTCCCGGTGAACCATCAACGGCCACTGGCGCGAGCACGTCATCAATCGACGCGGAATATTCGCCGCAGCAGGTCCTTCGGGCGTGGATGCCGTGGGGCATTCTGTCGATCCTGCTGTTCACCTGGGGATTCCCCAGCGTGAAAGCGTGGTTGAACGCGCAGTCCATCGTGACGTTCACGGTGCCGTATCTTCATCAGGCCGTTCTGCGCGTGCCGCCGGTCGTAGCCGTCGCGAAGGCCGAAGACGCCATCTTCACGCTTAACTGGCTATCAGCAAGTGGCAGCGCACTGTTGCTGACCGGCGTACTGTCGGGCGCGCTGCTGGGCATGGGTCCGAAGGCTCTCGCGCGCACGTACTGGCAAACGCTGCTCAAGGTACGCGCCTCACTCGTGACGATCGCTGCGATGATGGCGCTGGGCTTTGTCACGCGATTCGGTGGACTGGACGCGACCATGGGACTGGCCTTCGCGCAAACCGGCGTACTGTTCGCGTTTTTCTCGCCGCTGTTGGGCTGGTTGGGCGTCGCGCTCACCGGCAGCGACACGTCGTCGAATGTGCTGTTCGGCAATCTTCAACAGATTTCGGCGAATCAGGTGGGAGTTTCGCCACTCCTCGCCGCGGCGGCGAACAGTTCGGGTGGTGTGATGGGCAAGATGATTGATGCGCAAAGCATTGTTGTGGCTGGCGTCGCCACAGGGCAGCAGGGCCAGGAGGGAGCGATTTTGCGGTACGTGTTCTGGCACAGCCTTGCGTTGGCGTGCCTGGTCGGGGTCGAAGTGTTCATCATGTCGCGGATCTGATGGTCCTTCGCGTGACAGTGAGGTGTCTAGACATATTCCACTATTTGGAATTGACTGGCGTTGCCATCAATGCTTAGTTATGCTTTAAGTAAGGCACTGTACTAACAACGAAGTTGCGACTAACTTATTTAGAAATAACACTTTCTGCCGTTGGTGAGTTAGCGCTTAACATAGCCACTAACATAGTCAACTGGCAGGATGACCAGATTAACAGCTAACAAGATAGGACCCGATCGCATGACCGACGACGAACTCAGAGAACTCATCGGCGCCATGCGCAACGTCGGCACCGATCTCCGTCATGTCGAAGTCAAACGTGCCGGCACGCAACTCCCTCGAAGGCTGTGGGAATCGCTGTCGGCATTCGCCAACTCGCCGGGTGGCGGCGTCCTCATCCTCGGCGTCGACGAAGCGGTGGGCTTCGAGATCAACGGCGTCAGCGACCCGAAGAAGATCTTTCAGGATCTGGCAAGCATGTGTGCCGAGATGGAACCGCGTCTCACGCCGATCATCAACATCCACGAATTGGACAGCAAGCAGGTGATCGTTGCCGAGGTGACCGAACTGCTGCCGACAGAAAAACCCTGCTATCATCGCGCCGGCGGCTACACCAACGGGGCCTTTATTCGCATTGCCGACGGCGATCACAAGCTCACGACGTACGAAGTCCAGATGATGTTGTCCGCGCGGGGACAGCCTGTCGAGGACATCACGCCCATGGTGACCGCACAGCGGAGCGACTTCGATGAAACGCTCGTCGCGAGCTTCGTAACGCGCGTGCGTGAGCGTCGGGTGCGATTTCGATCGAAGACGGACGACCAGATCTTGTTGGGACTCAAAGCCCTCGTGCCCCATCCCGATGCGCAGAGCCCGCCGGTGCCATCCATCGCGGGTCTGCTGGCATTTGGACGCGAGCCGCAGGCCGATCTGCCCGAGTTCGCAGTAGTCGTCACGGCATTTCCGGGACGACGTATCGGCGAACTCGGTCCCAGCGGGGAACGCATTCTCGATGACGCGCGCATTGAGGGGCCCATCGTGCACATGGTGCGCGAAGCGATTGGGGTGATCTTGCGTAACCTGCGACAGGCCAGACGTGACGCGGGCGCATTCCGCACCGTCGTCGACGAGCTGCCTCGCGTTGTTCTGAGTGAAGCGCTGGTGAATGCGTTGGCACACCGCGATCTCTCCCCGCTGTCGCGCGGCACGCCGGTCCAGGTGCAAATCTTCACCGACCGGGTCGTCATCAAAAACCCCGGTGGCCTGTTCGGACAGATGTCGGCGGACACAATCGGACTGAACAGCACCTCGAGTGCGCGCAATCCCGTGCTCATGCAACTCCTTGAGGACTTCATCATGCCGGGCACCGGCGATGCGATCGCCGAACATCGGGGCACGGGCATCGCGGCCATGATGGAGCGCTTGCGGGACGCCGACCTGAGCCCGGCGCGATTCGAAAATACCGTTGGCGAATTCACCCTTGTGCTGCCAAGGGGCCCGCTGATGTCACTCGACACGATGGCGTGGCTGGCGTCGCTTGGGTCGCACGCCGAAGGCCTCTCCACGACGCAGCGTGTGGCGCTCGTGCTCATGCGAAACGGTGAAACACTGACCAACCTGCGATACCGACAGGTGAACGGCTCGGACAACCGCGTCGCCACGCGGGAGCTCGGCAACCTGGTGTCGCGCGGACTCGCGCAGATGCTCGGTACGGGACGCTTTGCCACGTATTCACTCCCGCCGATTCCACGCGGGCGAACAACCGGCGTCGCCGAGCGACGCAACACGGTTGGCTATACGGTCACGGTAAGGGCACCACGCCAGCAACGCGCCGATCGGCGGCCGGCGATTCGTGAATTGCTTCGCGCCCGCGGACTGATGTCACGCGCCGAGATCGGGTATGCGCTGGGGCTTACGCAGGGGCCGGTGAGCCGGTGGCTGAGAAAGATGATCGAGACACGCGAGGTGATGTTGACCGTTGCCGAGGCACATGACCCGAAGGCGAGATATCGGCTCGCGAGGTGAGATGGGCACGTCCGCGTTGCTGATCATGACGTTCACGGTGCCTTATCTGTATCAGGCCGTGCTGTTCACGCCGCGGGTGGTTACCGTGGTGGCCACGGCCGAAGACGACCCTTATGGCCTGAATGCGAACTCCCATCGCGCCTGCGGGTCATCGAAGTGTACGTCGCGGGCGTCGAAGTGCCCAGGCTCGTACGAGCCGCCAAGCCATTCCATCATGCTGGCATGCTCGGGGTCGGTGGCGTCGGCAATCACGCGACGCAATTCAGCAAAGCCGTACGGACCGCCACAGTCTTCCGGCGGACACGCGCGGCGACCAGCGACGCACCGCGGGTACATCGCATCGGGCTCGCGCGCGACCTTTGCTTCGAGCGTGATGGCGTGCTCCCATCCGTCGCCAAAGTCGTACTCATACATCGCCTTGGCGCCAATCGCCGCGAAGTATTTCACGATTGGCGTCTTCCAGCCTGGCAACAAGAAAGGATCGCCGATGAAGCCGTCGTCGTGCGGAATGCCGATGTCATCGACGTTGCCGGTGCGCGGATTGTTGATGCGAAACACATGCAGGTGCGAATCAGTCCAGCCCATCGCGTCCTGAATGGCGACGTGTAGATCCCAGAAGGTGTAGTTCGCGGGAACGTCGATGCGGCGCCACACCGGCGGGGAGACGTATCGCAGGGCGACGCGGAAACGCAGGATGTCTGGTTTGGCGGGCTTGGGCATTTCGACTCTTCGGTGGATCGCGGAAGGCGCGACGCGGGCTTACCAATTTTACGCAATCGTCGATCGCGCCGTGCGTGGCGGCTATACTCTGGCCGACGGCGGTAAGGATCCGCGAGGAAGAGACTGGTATCTGCCGACGCAGCGCAGTGAGTCCGGTCGGACCGCCCAGGCGACGGACGATCTGTGGCTGAGTCGCTGTTTCAGCCGAAGGGCGATGGGACGACGCCGGACTTCACACAGTTCGCCATTGAGGATTGCGGCCTCACGCTCAAGTTCGGCGCCTATGAATCGACGGTTGATGTGGTGCTGTATCAGCTCGATCCGGACGATCGTCGGCGCGCCAAGCAGAACGAGCGAGGGCAGGACCGTTCGTTTGGCACGTCAATGCGGCGGCTGCGGCTCTTGCGACGACTGAAGCAGACGGTCTTCGCTCCGGCGATCAGCGAACGCGAGATCCGGCGAATCGAGGCGAACGTCGTCGAGCGGGTTCATCAGGAGACGAGCGACGCGCTGGCGCGACGACTGAAGGTCGGGTTTTGGGATATCGCGTCGTACTGATCGGCGCGCGACACTATGGACCAGAGTGACGGCTCCGCGAGGCGACAGTGCGCAGTGCGGACGGCCAACCGCGTCAGTGAAGTCGCCCGGAATCAATTGTCGGATCGGCTGAGCTGCGATGTTCGCTGGTTTACCATTTCCCCGCAATCGGCGATGGTTCCGAAGCTGGAGGTTATACTCTGGCCGGCGGCGAGAGTCGGGAGCGGTCGCCGTAAACGGTTGTCAAATATGATCTTGCAATTGCCAGGTCGACATCGATAACCAACAAGGTCATTCTCAACTTCCTCAGTGGACACCCAAAACCGGCCACCAGTGGACACCTGAAAACCGGCCACCACGGCGCGCGCGTTGAGGCATTGACGGCGGCAAGCCCCCGACGGGTGCTTTGCTGCCATGAGCAACGCCTTGCACGAATCCAAACAGCAGCAGGTCCTCGCCTTGGGGCGACTCGGTTGGTCGCTGCGTCGTATCGAGGCCGCCACGGGTGTTCGCCGCGAGACGGTGAGCACGTACTTGAAGGCGGCCGGGGTCGCGGTGCGCCGTCGCGGGGGGCGGACGGGCGCGTGGCCGCCGACACATCCGGCCACCACTGCGGCGTGTCCACCGACTCGGTGGGCGAAGGCCCGCCGGTCTCGACGCCGGCCTCCGCCGATCCACCACCCGGTCGAGCACCGACGGCCAGCGCGTGTGAGCCCTATCGAAAATTGATCCTCGAGGGGCTGCGGCGGGGTCAGAATGCGATGGTCATCTGGCAGGACCTCGTCGACGGGTATGGCTTCGCCGGACGCTACGCCAGTGTGCGTCGGTTCGTGCGCACGCATCGCGGCGGCGGCGCGGCGGATCCCTGCGGCATCATTATCACGGCCCACGGCGAGGAAGCGCAGGTCGATTATGGCGAAGGGCCGATGGTGCGCGATCCCGTGAGCGGGAAGTACCGACGGACGCGCCTCTTCGTGCTCACGCTGGGCTACTCGCGGAAATCGGTGCGCCTCCTCACGTGGCGCTCCAGTAGTCAGCGCTGGGCGGCACTCCATGAGGAGGCGTTTCGGCGACTCGGCGGCACGGTGCGCGTCATCGTCCTCGACAATCTGCGCGAGGGCGTGCTGCAGCCGGACGTGTACGACCCGACGATCAATCCGCTGTATCGCGATGTGCTCGCGCACTATGGCGTCGTCGCGCTGCCGTGTCGCGTGCGTGATCCCGATCGCAAGGGGAAGGTGGAATCGGGCATCGGTCATACGCAGAAGACACCGCTCCGTGGCATGCGCTTCGACACGCTCGACGCGGCCCAAGCCTATCTCGATCAGTGGGAGGCGCGCTGGGCCGACACGCGCATCCACGGCACGACCAAGCGCCAG
>JANOKE010001086.1:0-5427 GCA_031419135.1 Gemmatimonadaceae bacterium | reverse complement strand
CCCCCCCCCCCCCCCCCCCCCCCCCCCCGGCGCCCGCCGCCCCGCCCCGCCCCCCCCCCCCCCCCCCCCAAAGCGCTACGAGCAACACTGGGGGTGAGCGTTGGCGGGGTGAGCAGTGAGGGCAAAGGGTACTCTCCCCTCACCGCCCACCCCACCAACGCTCACCCCTTTGTTGCTCACCCTCTGTTGCTCACCGTCTGTTGCTCATACCTCTGCTCCCCTTCGGTACTCATTACCCGGTATTCGCCGCTCGGCGAAACGTCACGAACATGCCGACAGCAATCGCCAGCTATGCGCTGAGCACGTGTGAGGGGAACTGACGGGGGAGTGAGGGAACGGAGGGGTGAGCCAGAGGGGTGAGCCAGAGGGGTGGGCCAGAGGGGTGGGCCAGAGGGGTGAGGCCCAGAGTGTGAGGGCCAGAGGGGTGAGCAAGGAAAGGGTTGAGGGCAGAGCGGTGAGGACCGAGGGCAGAGGGTTTCTGTCGGCTCGCAGCCGAGGTTTCTACTCTCACCGCTCACCCTCGCCGCCTCCGGCCCCGCGGTATCAGTACTGTGATTGAAAGTCCGCACGCAAGGCGGCGAACGCTTCGGCAAGGAACCGGTTCTCTTCCTCTTCCACCACGCCGGCGAAATCGCTCATCGCGGTAAAGCCCAGGTTGCCGAAGAATCGCATGATGGCGCTTTCACGCACCGCCAGCACAAGAGTACGCGCGAGTACGGTTTGTCGGTCGCCCTCGCGCACCAGGCCGATTCGAAACTGCACCCCGGTTCCCTCAAACGGTCGTTGAAGCGGCGCGTTCAGCAGTTGCTCGGCGAGCAGCGGCAAATCCCACTTCGGCTCCCTCGTGAAGCGCATGGCCCACCCACGCTCGGTGAGTGAGTGCACGTGAACGAACTCGCCAACGAGGTCCGACGCGCCCACGGTGAACACGGAGATTTTGGCCGACAAGTCCACGTGCAGCGCGAGCGTGTCGGGCATGCGGCGTGCGGCGCCGACGAGTGGCTGCAACTCGCCGTCGTGGGTGCGAAAGCGGAGCACCAGCCGCGACTTGTTCGCCTGTGCGTCGAACCAGTTGGCACCGCTGCGATCGCTCAGCACATACCGATATCGCGCTGGCGCGAGGTATTTGCGCACATACTTCGCCAACGCGGGGAAACTCTCCTTCAAACGCGCATCGGAAGTGAGAATGTGCAATGCCACCAGCGTGGAACCATCCGATTGCGCAACGGTGATCACCGAATCGAGCGAAAACATGCGACCCATCGCGACGGCCGTGCGCGCGAACGCGCTCCGATAGTCAGCGCGCACGGTGGCGGACGGTCGTTCGGTGGACACGAATAACGCGCGCATGATGGCACTCGCGCGCTCGGGCGCCACGGTTCCCACGGCATTCTGCACGGTTGTCGTCCACTGCCAATCGCCCTCGCGGTCGAGTTGGACGAGTCCAATGAGGTGCCGCGAATCACCTGTGCGTACCGGCACCGGAACGCGAGGCCGGGCCGTGAACGTGTATTCACCGTTGATCAGCGCACCGGTCAGCTCGAGATCACGCTCAACACCCGTTCGCACCGTGCGCATCCCCGTCCAGAGCGCCGTGTCATAGGCCAGCTTGGAGGGCGACAGCGCATGGCGCCCAATGCGCAGTCGCGCCTGCAAAAACTTTGGAGTGCGCACGACACGGGTGAACCGTTGCTCCAGCGCAAATGCGAATGCGTCCGCATTCGCGCGCGCCGATACGACGTCGGTTCCGAACGCGGCCGTTGCGGCTCGGCAGCCCGCCAGGGTGAGGAGCAGGCCGATCACGACGGAACGGCGCAACGCAGAAGGCACACAGGACATGTAAGGAGAATAAATTGGGGTTAGCTTTCGTGATATCTCCCTCCATACACCAACGTGCCCAATACCATTCCAACCGAATCCAGCGGTGAGGCGCCCGCGACGCGACGAGACTTTATTCGCGAGCTCGTGGCCGAAGACGTCGCCACGGGCCGATTCGGCCGCACGCCAACCACGCGTTTCCCGCCCGAACCCAACGGGTTCCTGCACATGGGGCACGCCAAGTCCATCTGTCTGAATTTCGGTATTGCGCAGGAGTTCGGCGGCACCTGCAACTTGCGTTTCGACGACACGAACCCCTTCACGGAAGACGTGAAGTACGTCGACTCGATCAAGCGCGACGTGCAATGGCTGGGCTTTCAATGGGACAACGAGTACTACGCCAGCGACTATTTCGAGCAGTTGTACGAAGTGGCCGAGTCGCTCGTGATGAAAGGCAAGGGGTACATCGATTCGCAAACCGAGGAGCAGATTCGCGAGGGGCGGGGCACGGTCACGTCGCCGGGAACGCCGAGTCCCCATCGGGCACGCAGTGCGACCGAGAACCTGGATTTGCTGCGTCGCATGCGGGCTGGCGAGTTTCCCGATGGCGCGCATGTGCTGCGGGCGAAAATCGACCTGGCGCATCCGAACATGATCATGCGCGATCCGTTGTTGCTGCGTATTCGTCACGCGCATCACTATCGGCGCGGCAACGACTGGTGCATCTACCCGCTGTATGATTTTGCACATGGGTTGAGCGACGCGATCGAAGGGATTACCCGATCGTTGTGCACGCTGGAGTTCAAGGACAACCGGGAGATCTACGACTGGCTGGTGAGCGAAGCCGGCTTCGAGCATCCGCCGCGGCAGATGGAGTTCGCGCGGCTTGAACTGGACTACACGGTGCTCAGCAAACGCAAGTTGCTGCGCCTGGTGAATGACGGGCACGTGCGCGGATGGGATGATCCGCGCCTGCCTACCATTGCTGGTCTGCGTCGACGGGGTGTACGCCCCGAGGCCATTCGCGCATTCGCCAACGTGATTGGCGTGGCCCGCAACGATGCGCGGGTGGAGATCGCCACGTTCGAGCATGCCGTGCGCGACGATCTCAACGCGGAAGTGCCGCGTGTCCTGTGTGTGCTCAACCCGCTCAAGGTGGTGCTCACGAATTATCCCGAGGGGCAGGTGGAGGACATGGAAGCGGCGAACTATCCGCCGGACTTTGCCAGGAGCGGCACGCGGATGGTGCCGTTCTCGCGCGAGTTATGGGTGGATCGTGACGACTTCATGGAAGATCCGCCCAGGAAGTTTTATCGACTGTCGCCAGGTCGCGAAGTCCGGTTGCGGTTTGGGTATTTGATCACCTGTCAGGAGATCGTGAAGAATGACGCGGGTGAGGTGATCGAACTGCGTTGCACGTATGATCCGGCCACGCGAAGTGGGCAGGCGCCGGATGGTCGAAAGGTGCAGGGCACGATCCATTGGGTGTCTGCGGCGCGCGCACTCGATTGTGAAGTGCGGCTGTACGATCGCCTGTTTTCGCAACCCGATCCTGATGATGTGCCGGAAGGACAGGACTTCATTTCGGCGCTCAATCCGCATTCGTTGGTGGTGGTGAGCAATGCGAAGATCGAGCCGAGTGTGGCCGGTGATCCGATTGGCAGTCGGTATCAGTTCGAGCGCACGGGGTATTTCATGAGCGAGGTGGAGACGTCAACGAAAGAACGGTTGGTATTCAACCGGATTGTAGCGTTGCGTGACGGTTGGGCGAAGGAACTTAAGAAGGGGTGACGGGCATGCCAATCGCGAAGGAACGCGTGTGGACGGTCGAGGAAGTCTGGGCATTGCCGGACGATCCGCACCACCGGTATGAGGTGGTGGACGGGGAATTGCTGGTGAGTCCCAGTCCGTCGTTGTCGCATCAGGTGGCGGTTGTGTGGCTCGTCCGCATGCTGGATGATTACGCCCGCGCTCAACGAATTGGCATCGCGGTGGCGGCACCGAGTGATGTCGTGCTGGATCCGAAAACCATCGTGCAGCCTGACGTCTACGTGCTGCCATTCGAGAATGGACGCCGGGTGGCGGATGCCCAACCGAAACCAACGCCGTTGCTTGTCGTCGAGGTGTCGTCACCTTCTACGGCGCGATTCGATCGACTGGTAAAGCGGCCGCGGTATCAGCGTGCGGGCGTTGAGAACTGGATTGTGGATCTCGACTCGCGACTGGTGGAACGATGGACGCCGGACACGGCGCGTCCTGAGATCTGTCTGGAGTACGTCAAATGGTTTCCCGATGGCGCCTCCGCGCCATTCCTGTTGGATGTCGAGGCGATGATGCGATGCATCCTCGACGACAACCTTCTTTAGCGCATTCGGCGCAACGCGATGATGGACGCAGCAACGCGAGGGTAACGATCATTTGTGACCCTCATCGCATAGTGAGGTATGAGTACTTGCGAATTCACGCCGTCGCCGAGCAGACTATGGGCATGCCGATCGTTCACAAGCAGCATTGGACCGTTGAGGAGGTGTGGGGGCTGCCGGAAGTACCCGGCGAGCGCTACGAGGTGGTCGACGGTGTGCTGCTGGTGAGCCCAGCGCCTTCGCGTGTGCATCAGCGCGCCGTTCGTGTGCTGTTGGAACTGCTTCAGCGGTACGTGCGCGAGACGAAAATCGGCGAGGCGCTGCCGGCGCCGTTCGATGTGGTGCTGGGCGATGACACGCTGGTGCAACCGGATGTGTGCGTGCTGCAGCTGCTGCTTGAGCGCGCGCTTACTGATGATCCCCGCACGCGGCCGCCTCCGTTGCTCGCAGTCGAGGTGCTCTCGCCTGCGACGGCCCGCCATGACCGAATCGTCAAGCGTCCGCGCTATCAGCGCACAGGAGTAGAAGGTTGGATGGTGGACCTCGACTCGCGACTGGTAGAGCGATGGACGCCGGATGCGGTGCGTCCTGAGATCTGCAGTACGTCGATCGAATGGCGGCCCATCGACGCATCAGTCCCGCTCATCATCGATCTGGTGGCCGTGTTTCGGGAGATCGTCGGCGACACTGCGTGAGGGTCGCGTGGGCGCCGTAGGAGGCGTCGGGTTGCCCTACCATCGGGGCGCGGCCTGCCTATATTTGACCGTTCACTGTCGGCAGGTGCCGGAACGGCGGTGTGATGCCCCTTAGCTCAACTGGCAGAGCGTCTGACTCTGAATCAGAAGGTTCCAGGTTCGAAACCTGGAGGGGCAATTCTGCAACATATTGAAGATCAAAGACTTAGGCTCGGCGACATGCCGGGGCTTTGTCGTAACGATAGGGTCCGAAAGCTGAGCGAAAGCAATCGGCGTCGTTTCAGGTTGCGAACCTGCCAATTCCGCGTCCGCTAGCATAGGCACCGATTCTGTTGGCGAGTGTATTTCTACTGTTGCTAGACGCCACTCGCCTGCTTATCGTAGTCCCGACACTGTTTCATCCCCCCTGTTGCTTCGGCGGCAGGGCGCGAAACCGCCCCGTTTGGGGCGGTTTCTGCATGTTTGAGGACTGCGTGAGCAATATTCCCCTGCCCACGATCAGTATCTACGTTGACGGCTTCAACTTTTACTACGGAGCCGTAAGGAACACG
>JANOKE010001085.1:0-4204 GCA_031419135.1 Gemmatimonadaceae bacterium | reverse complement strand
TGGCAACGGCGACCGACGTGGTGCTGCAGTTTTACACCATGCGCGACGCGGTTGGTGGCACGGGCGCGCCGTCGGCGAAAGAGCTCGCCGCGCTGCGTCCGTTTATCACCGACGCGTTGGCGCTCACGCTCGCGATGGCCGATTCACTGCGGCGTGCAGACATCGCCCGCGCTCCCGATGAAAAGCCACGCTTCGCAGAAGGTGATCTGTACTCCAGCATGTTCGAAGGCGTGACCGCGTATCGGGTGCTGCCCGCCGGATCCAACGGGAATCCCGTGCTGGTACACGTCGAATTCACGAACGACCGTCAGCGCCCCACGGTGCGCTGGACGGACACCGTCGTGGTTGTGCAGCACGCGGGGCGCTGGCTGGTAGAGGACATTCGCTACGGCGCAACGTGGGCCTTCAGCAACAAGGGGTCGCTGCGGCGTGCGCTGGTGGCGGTGCCGTAAGTTGGGCAGCGTGTCCTGATTTACACAACACGTGTCCGCCATCGTCCGCGTCGAAACATCACGGCGCTCACGCCGGCCAGCGCAGAATACGCTGCAGTGATCGAGATGAAAATGGCGTGAAGTCGCTGGTGGCTGGCGGAAGGCCAGCGGCTCTCCCGTCCGCACTGAGCCTGCTAATCACCGCCGATGGCGGCGGGAGCAACGGCTATCAGTTGCGGCAGTGGAAGATGAAGCTGCAGGCGTTGGCGGACGAGACGAGCCTCGTGATCCGGGTCTGCCATTTCCCACCCGGCACCAGCAAGTGGAACAAGGTGGAGCACCGCCTCTTCTCCTTCTTATTCTCGAACTTGCGCGGCGAACCCCTGCGCGACTACGAGACGATCGTGCAACTGATTGCCAAAACGACGACGGCCAAGGGCCTGCGAGTCACCTGCGCCTTGGATCGCCGCCGGTATCCGGTGGGCCACAAGGTGTCCGACGACGAGATTGCGACCGTGCGCTTGGCCCCGAACGCCTTTCACGGCGAGCGGAATTACGCGATTCATCCAAGAGCGTAGTTGTAATGGTTATTGTTTACCACTGCCTAACTGGTGTACGCCGCACCTCAAGTGGCTGCAGCATCTCACCACCGAGGGCTCGCCCCTCGCCGCGGAGGATCGCCTCGTTTTTCGCGAGGTACCCCCAGGCGAAGAAACGAAGCGCTTTTCGCGTGTCGGAATTTCTTCGTCCCGAATATCTGGACCTGCACCATCTATCATGGTCCGTAGTGACCGGAATCAGTCGCTGCTGTCTGGGAGGAACGCCGCTCCTGGCAGTGCGTTGATGTCAGCCACGCCGACCTCCACGTGGCGACCATCGTCAGTGAACGTCAGGACGTTCCCCTCGGGTTGTATGCCGCCGACGGCAAGGGAGCCGAGGAGGTACAGGCGGTCGCCATGGCAGTAGAGCGGACGCTCGATCGTGTATTCGATCGACTGAACGGGCACTCCCTTCGCATCGAGCAAAATGATTTGGTTGACGCTGCGAGGGGTCGTGGCGCCCCTGACCAGCTCCATAGCGTCTATGACGAGGAAGCGCTTGTCCCCAATCGCGACATCACAGACGTGGCTGAGATGCACGAGTTGCCGCTGCGCATCGAGCGCGCCGGCATTGCGTAGCCTGTGGAACAGCGCGGGGCGCTCGTCCGGCGGAGGGAACTTGGCTGCATCCGGACTTACCGGTCGGGTGCATGCTGCCAGCAGCAGCAGCAGTGCGATGGCGCGATGATTCATTCTTGGGATTGGGTCGGAGGGCTGTTCGTAGCTGATTGAGAGCGACCATTCCCTGGCTCGCCTTGGTGGGCATCGGGCCCTGCAGCACCTCACTTCTTCGGTTCGACCTTCGTCGGTTCCTTTTCCAACTCTGGGAAGATCGTGTCGATGAGATAAGACAGTTTTTGCGCATACAGCTGGTCACCCCCGCCGTTGTACCGTTGCCCAATCTCAGCTGCGGTGAAGGAGCGCCACCCGACGATGACCTGCCGCATGCTTGCCTTGCGGAACTTGACCACCTGCTTCGGCTTCAGCACCTTCAGATCTTCGGCCTTGTTCTGGCTCGTCAGCTCGTCCACGGTCGTACCTTCCGTCGCGGCGATCTTCGAGAGCGAGTCTCCTTTGACGACCGTATGCGAATGGATGCTGGTGTTCTTGTCCAGTACTGATTTTATCTCGAATTTTGCCAGCCGGGTGTAGAGGTAGGCAATCCCGGCTTTGATGTTGACCTTGGGCTTGTTGATGTCAGTCTTCACTTCGGACCACGTGGCCGCGTCCATGATCTCGCTGGATCCCTCTTTGCCGGCCTTCAGCACTGCGTACGCCGGGTCTCCCGAATTGCCGATTTGCATAGGGCGGGTGTTCCAAGCCTGGTTCGTCGGCCCACCGCTCTCGGTCCAGAGCATGGCCTTCACCAACTTCCAGTTCAGGGCCTGGAAGTCCGGCGTTCCGGCGAACTTCACAGTGTACGCGTCCACCTCGTCCTTGATTGTCTTGTCGTACGCGCTCCAGGCCGGATCGCCAATTCCCTTCTTCATTGTGTCTTTCCATTTCTCGGATATGCCCATGACGTCCTCTGGAAGGAGTGGAACGGTGGCTCCGTTTCGACCCGACGGCACGCAGCTTGGCGCTGCGCCTTTGGGCGACCGCTGCGACCGAGTCGCACAATGCGACCATCACAACGCTTGCGCAAGATGAATGAGCTCTGACAGGATTCGACTACAGTAAATCGAGGGCGATGCGAAGTGCGAGAAGTACATAAATTGGCGGCTCTTCAGGAAAGAGAGTGGGTCTATAGCTTCCGGCCAGCCATCAATGCCGGGAGGCAAGACCGTGGACGATCGTGGGTTGTATCAGACGATTTTGGGATTGCAGCAGCCGTGGGACGTCGAGCGCGTGACGCTGCGTGAGGTGGAGGCGGAAGTGGACGTCTGGGTGGGGGCGGTGGCGGGGACGACGTTTGCGTGTCCGCACTGTGACGAGCCCGCCCCGATCTATGATCATGTCGAGCGGCGGTGGCGCCATCTGGATACGGGCCAGTTTCGGACGCTGCTCTGTGCGCGCGTGCCTCGCGTGCAGTGCGCGACCCATGGGGTGATCACGATTCCGGTCCCGTGGGCCGAAGCGGGATCGCGCTTTACCCTCCTGTTCGAACGCCTCGCGACTGCGTGGTTGAAAGAGGCGACACCAACCGCGGTGGGTCGGCGGCTCGGTCTGTCGTGGGACGAAGGTCGCGGCATCATGGAACGCGCCGTACGCCGCGGATTGCTGCGACGGACCGCCGCGCCGGTGGCGCAGATCGGCATTGATGAGAAGAGTTTTCTCAAACGCCATCAGTACGTGAGTGTCGTGGTCGATCTGGATCAGCCCCGCATCCTGCATGTGGCCGACGACCGCAAGGCCTCCAGCCTGACGGACTACTTCACCGCGCTCACGCCCGAGCAGCGGGACGGGATTACGGCGATCGCGATGGACATGTGGGAGCCGTATCGAAAGACGGTGCGCGCGCATGTGCCGGACGCCGATGCCAAGATTGTGTTCGACAAGTTTCACATCATGCAGCATGTCGGCACGGCCGTCGATCAGGTGCGGAAGCAGGAGCACACGGCGTTGCTGGCCGCCGGCGATACGACCTTGGCGCGCACCAAATACGCGTGGCTCAAGAATCCGGCGAATTTCTCCGCGGACGCGTGGCGCGAGTTCGCCGCCCTCCGCAATAGCACGCTCCAATCCGCGCGCGCCTGGGCACTCAAGGAGAGTCTGCGACGGCTCTGGGACTATACCTATATTGGTGCGGCCAGAACATTCTTTCGCGGATGGTATGGGTGGGCGATGCGCTCACGCCTTGAGCCGATGAAGAAAGTCGCGCGTATGCGCAAAGCGCACCTCGAGAATATTCTCACGTATCTCACGCACCGCATCACCAACGCCGTGACCGAAGGGCTCAACGCCAAGATTCAGTGGATCAAGTACAGCGCGCGCGGCTACCGCAATCGCGAGGCCTTCAAGATGGCGATTTACTTCCACTGCGGCGGCCTCGATCTCGAACCCCGATTGAGCTGAAATCACCCACTCGAAACCCTGAAGAGCCACATTAGCTTGCGAAGAAGAAAATGGCCACGCGGCGAGCGCCTGCAGCGATGCTTCCGCCGTTTGCAACGCCCCCAACAGCACGCGCTGATGCGCCCGCACGATCGCGCGCACTTCGGCGGGCAGCGTGAA
>JANOKE010001084.1:0-3392 GCA_031419135.1 Gemmatimonadaceae bacterium | reverse complement strand
TCGCGGATTGGCGCGACTCGCGGTGACCGACACCCGGCCGCCGACACGGCCGAGGCGGTGATTTGAGTCGCCTGCGGCGCGGCGTCCTCGGCGGAGGAGGCTGCGCGTTTACAGTCGGAAGCTGCGACTTGGCCCGCGTGTACACAATCACCGGGATGAAACGCGATGCTCCCCCTTGTCTCTCCAACATCGTCACGCCCAGCGCCGTCCTTGCGGGCCTTTGGCATGTCGGGAGTCCGCCAACGGGTCCGCGCGCGATGAACGGCGTCTGACGAGACGAAGTAGCCCCTCTTGCGCTCGACGCCCATGGAATTAGGCGTTGGAGCGTTTGACTGCAGCGCGATGGCGCTGCCAATTGCCGATGGGGTGTGCATTGGCAGTGATGTGGCCAAGGCGCTGGCCTATGCGCACGCGCGCCACATCATGACACGGGAAGCTTGAACCAACCACTTCGCTCGGAGTCCGTCATGCAGAACCGTCCTTCATCCAGGCCCGACTCGGAGATTCTTTCCGCGCCCATCGCCGCGCGCCTCCTCGAGCGGGCCAGCGAATTGGATGTCGCGCACCGAGCCGGTTCAGCGGTGGTCGAGCTCCGCGCGGCAGCCGCCGAGGCCGGCATCTCGGCAAGCGCGTTCGACGCGGCGCTTGTGGAACTGCGCGATAGTCGGAAGGCTTCCCTGCCCGACGCGGGAGTGCGAACACGACGACGCTCGCGGATGTGGGCGCTCATCGGTGCAGTCGCAGCGCTGATCGCCGTCGGCACGATCGCCAGATCTCGTGGGCCCTCGCCAGTGGGCGAAGTAACGGGACCCGGCGCTGGATTTGTCGAGGAGGCGATCCAGCTCCGCTGCCTGTCACCGGGCGACGCCGCCGAGTTGATCCGCCCACTTCTCCCGCATCGATCGAACAGCGTCGTGTATTCCCCCGCAAACGCACCGCGTTTGATTACTATTCGCGCGACGGTGGCGCAGATGCAGAGCGTGAGGTCGCTGCTCGAGAAGCATGAGGGTGTTGGATCGCCTACTTGCGCCACACAGACGGACAAGACGCCATGACATCCGCGACAGAGACTTCCAGCAGCGTTGCTCAGACGATTATCGAATTGGAACGGGCCGCCCTGGCGCGCTGGGCAAAGGGCGATCCCTCCGGCTTTCTGGAGATCTGCGCTCAAGACGTGGTGTACTTCGATCCATTTCAGGAGCGTCGCCTGAACGGCATCGAGGAACTGCGCGCGCTCTACGAGATGATCCGCGGCAGTGTGAGCATCGCGCGCTTTGAGCTGATCGATCCGATCGTGCAAGCAGTCGACGACATGGCGGTACTGACCTTCAACTATGTTGCCGAGGGCAGTGACGAGGTGATCAGCCGGTGGAACTGCACCGAAGTCTATCAACGTCAGGAGGGGCGCTGGCAGATCGTACAAACGCACTGGTCGATCACGCGGCCCGAGGTGCAGACCGCATAACACGCGACCCGATCTTCATAATCGGCCCCACCAGGGGAGATTGTTTTGGGCATCACCGGTCGCTTCTGGACGCTGACAGCAGCGATTGTGCAGGTGCCGCCGGATCGATTCCGTGACGCGCTGCCGACCGGGCTCGCGCAAGCGGTGTGGAACTTTCGGGTGGCCGAGGCACGCGGTGGAGCCGAGTTGTCAACCGAAACTCGCATTCGTTGCGCCGATGGCGACACGCTTCGACAGTTTCGGCGATACTGGCGGCTGGTAGCGCCCGGTAGCGGGCTCATACGGCATGCCATTCTGCGACAAGTGCGATGTGAGGCCCAGCGATTGAGGACGTCATGATGTTCGGCTTCAACGTCACGCTGCTCGCGGCTCGTTTCGCTCCACTTCCCGTTTGCCGGGTGGCGTACACGCGCACCGCAGTCTGCCTCGTTTCAGTTTTCGGCGGGCACGGCGCGCATTGTGACATCACTTGCTGAGCCGGGGATGCTGACGGTCGAGGTCACTCCACCGCCAGATGTCGCTGACGTTGGTAACGCGAGCACGGGAGGTGCTGCACGCATGCTGCTGGGCGCCGCAGTAGCTCCGACCGACATTCAACCGTCGTCACCACGCCCCGGGGATTTCGACGAGTACTGGTCTGCCAAGATCGCGCAACTGAAAGGCGTGCCGGAAAACGCCGTGCTTACGGGCGTTGAGAGTGAAACGGTGGGCGTCGATCTGGCAACCATTCGCATGGATCATTTGAATGGGGCGCATGTCTGGGGTTACATCGCCAAACCGAATCGCCCGGGAACGTTTCCCGCGTTGCGCATCCTGCAGTGCAAGTCCGCCATGGGGTTCATCGACGATGTCGCATCGGCCGTTGGCATATGGGCGGCATTCAATCAGATTCGCGGCGCCAAGGAAGCGGTGCCGATGATCGACTCACATCACAATCACCTCGCGACCACCGAGCAGCAAGCGGCCATACACGACGCGCGCAACAGCGTGGTGAGTGCGCTCGTCGCGGGACGTCCGGCATCGATCAGGGTACCGTAGCTGCCACGTCGCGGCGCTGAAACTACGGTGTCTCCCAGCGCCCTGACGATACCGATCGCACCAAGGCATCGATCACTGCCATGTTGGCGATGGAGTCATTGAGCGACAGCGGCATCTCACCGTCACCGCGGATGGCCGCCGCAAACGCATCGGCTTGCAGCGCGTACTGATCGGCGGCAGCGATTTCGATAGACTCGCCGAGTGCTCCAGGCTCACGTCCATCGTCCAGGTGAAGGACCGCCGGTTTTTCAGACGGTGCATTGAACGGGATGGTCACTTCGATGCGACCCGTGGTGCCGAATATCTGCATTCGCTGGTGCGGCACGAGCTGTCCCGAAAACGTGAACGTCGCCTGGCCATTGGGAAATCGCATCAGCGCGCTGCCCAGTCGATCCACGCACAGCGTGGGATCGAGTTCGTACTGGCCGACTACCGACTCCGGTTCCGTGCCAAAGAGCCAACGAGACAGCGTGATGGGATAGCAGCCGATGTCCATCAGGGCACCACCTCCCCACTCCACCCGGCTGCGCACATCATCGGGATCAACCCGATAGTAGCTGAAGTGCCCCGTGATCAATCGGAGTGGACCAATGCGACCAGCCGAAATGATCTCACGCACGGCCTGCCACTGCGGGTGTGAGCGCACCATGAATGCCTCACACACCTGCATTCCCGTCTGTTCACGTACGACTTGCAGTGATCGCGCCTCGTGCGCGGATAGCGCGAGTGGTTTTTCGCACAGCACGTGCTTCCCAGCCTCCATGGCGCGAATAGTCCACGGCACGTGCAGGTGATTGGGCAAGGGATTGTACACGGCGTCGATGTCCGGATCGCTGAGCAGTGCCTCATACGAACCATATGCCCGTTCAACACCGAGGTTGTCGGCGGC
>JANOKE010001083.1:0-4872 GCA_031419135.1 Gemmatimonadaceae bacterium | reverse complement strand
ACATACAACGCTGGGCGGATTCAAGCAATGACGAGCGGCTCGACCAGTCAAACGGGCTTCTCCTGAGTGGGACGCTCGATCGACTCTTTGATGCCGGAGCGATCAGTTTTGACGATAACGGTACCGTGCTGATCAGCGAAGAAATCTCGACGGATGATCGGCGACTGCTTGGGATCTCGCCGGCAATGCGGTTGCGCATGGTGCCAGGGAGAATCCGCGAATTTCTTGGCATTCATCGAGCACGGTACTTCCGACCGTAAGGCCGGAGGTCATGTCGCGACCAGAAGAGTCCCACAAGAACTTCATGACGCGAGGCGCCACCGGCTTGCCGGAATGACCTTGAGCTGCAACGCAAACTCGATCAGGCTCGGGTCCATGGTGGAAGGCGTGTTGTCGCAGATCGGCCGTGAGGAGTTGGAGATGCTCCTGCGGCAACAGCGGGAACAACGTCCGGCGAGAGCGATTCGCGCATATCTTTCTTCCCTATGGCGCTCGAAGGCGAAATCCTCGTTGGTCGCTACCGTGTCCTTCGCGAGCTCGGCTCCGGCGGCATGGGCACCGTCTTTCTGGCCGAGCACATCCACCTCGGACGGCCCACCGCGGTCAAGCTGCTGCGCTCAGAGCTCAGCAGCGATCCCGACGCCGAGGCGAGATTCCGACGCGAGGCACTCCTCGCGGCAAAGCTCATGCACCCCGCAGTTGCGCAGATCTTCGACTTCGACCGCACGCCTGACGGACGATTCCTCATCGCCATGGAGTACGTCGAAGGCGAGACGGTTGCGCAGCGTCTTCGACGCGAAGGTCCGTTTCCCGTCGCGATGGCAATCAACATTCTTCGCGGCATCGCCGACGGCCTCGATCGAGCACACGCACTCGGCATCATCCACCGCGATATCAAGCCGGACAACGTCATGCTCGCCGCCGGCGGCGCGGTGAAGCTCCTCGACTTCGGCGTGGCGCGCGACATCGCCACGAATAGCAGCGGTGGATTGACCAGCGCGGGCATCGCGGTTGGGACGCCGGCCTACATGAGTCCCGAGCAGCTCGTCGGCGAAGCACCCACGGCAACGAGCGACGTCTACGCGCTGGGCACGGCTCTTTATGAAATGCTCACGGGCCGCCAACCGCACACCGGCGCGACGTTCGCTGAGTTTCGCGCACGTCGGCTCATGAACCCGCCGCCGCGAATTCACACGATTCGCCCGGAAATTTCCACGGCGCTCGCGGCGGTAGTCGCCCGCGCGCTCGAGATCGAACCGGCCGCGCGTTGGCCAACGGCTGGCGCGTTCGCCCGCGCTGCCGCGGACGCGATCGGGGGCGTGTCCACGCGCGATGGAAATGGAACGCCGACGGACTCTGTCGGCGACGAGCCGCGCGCGGTCGGATTGGATGCGCAGTTCGAGACGCTGCGCCTCGCGGGACGAGATCGCGAGACCCGCATCGTTCGCGATGCATGGGCCGCGGCGCGCACCGGCCGCACCACCGTCCTGTGGATCGAGGGCGAAGAGGGCGCGGGGAAGTCCATCTTCTTTCGCGTCGCGCAGCGCGAAGCAATCGCCGACAGCGCCGTCGCACTCGTCGGACGCGGCTATCAAACGGAGCTCACTCCGCCGTACGGCCCGTGGATTCCCATGCTGCGGTCGGCCCTCACGCTGAGAGCCGCGAAAGAGCGGTCGTGGCCGGCGATCACCGCTCTCACCGACGCGCGATCGGAACGCGCCGCGCCGGAACGATCAGCGTTGTACGACGAAATCGCCGTGCTCCTCAGCGCCGCCGCGGCGCGCGGTCCGGTGTTTCTGGGAATGGACGACATCGATTGGTGCGACCCCGCGTCCGTGTCGCTATTCGAGTATCTATCGCACGCCTTGGCGGACGTTCCCATTCTGCTCGCGACGACGGCGACGACGGATCGCGTCGGCGCCGCGTCGCACGGCGCGGAGCTCGGTCGGCAGACGCGCGAGCGGCTGCGCCGTTTGGATCACACGGTCTGGCTCAGCCTCCGTCCGCTCGGCTACGAGCCCGTGGCCGCATGGCTCACGCGCGCGCTCGGCACCGAGGCGCCCGACGAACTGGTGCGTTTCGTCTATGGCCACACCGAAGGGAACGCCTTCTTTATCGAGCAGGTCGTGCGCTCGCTCGTCGAACACGGGAATATGGAGCGAATGTCCAGCGAGACCGGCCGCATCGCGCTCGTGGACTATCCGCCGCCCGAAGCCGTGGCCGATGTGGTTCAGCGGCGGCTCGCCGGGATGTCGGAGACGGCGCGTGAGGTGCTACAGATTGCGGCGGTGACCGGCCGCGAATTTGACGTCGACATGGTGGTGGCCCTGTCCAAACACTCGGAAGACGCTGTCCTCGACGCGCTCGACGAAGCCACGGCTGCGGGTGTGCTCGAGCCGGTCACCGGCGCGGCCGGCGATCGATACAGGTTTACTCAACACAAGATTGCTCAAGTGCTCGCGCAGGCCATGAACGGCCGTCGGCGCCGACGGATGCACGGACGCGTCGCCGAGGTGCTATCGGGTCGCGATCCGGGCCAGGTTGCCTCCGGCGCGTTGGCTTGGCACTGGTATCATGCCGGCGAGATGGCTCGGGCGTCGATCGCGGCCCGCGCCGCGGCACGACAGGCATTGGCACTGCACGCCTACGACGATGCGCTCACCTTTGGTGCCATGTCCGCCGAAGCCGCCAGCACGCCGGCCGAACGACGTGAAGCGCACGAGCTGCGCGGTGACGCGCTCCGCCGACTTGATCGTGAGGCGGAAGCGGCGGCGGCGTACGCGCACGCGCGACTCGTCGGCACAGGTGGTTCATCCGGCGTGGCTGCGATCGGAGAGGACGATGCCGTCCGCACACTTCGACGAAAGGAACTGCGCTCCGCCCTCCGCGCCGGAACAGTGAGCGCCGCGATCGTCATCGCTGAAGCGCGCAAACTGCTCGAGGGCTCGGACGCACTGCCGGCGGTTCGACGGTGCGCGCACGAGCTGCTTCTTGCCGAGGCACTCGTGGAAGGAAGTGAACACGAGGCAGCGATCGAGACGGCGCGGCGCGCGGAAGTAGCGGCGCGTGAAGCGAACGACACGAGCCAGATCGTCGACGCGATGCTCGTCCTTGGTGCGGCGTTGCTCTGCGCAGCGCGGACGGCCGATGCGGCCGCCGCGGCGCGCGAAGCGTGCGTCATCTGCGACTCTTTGGGCGAGCCATACGTCTCGGCGCGCGCGGCGTTGCTCAAGGGGGCAGTCGAGGTCTTACGAGACGATCGCGTCGCAGCGCGATCCGCATATGCCGACGCGTTGCGACATGCCGAACGGGCTCAGGTACCGCGGCTGGTCAGGCAAGTCCGCGAGCGACAGGCTGAAATCGCAAACTAGATGCCACTCCCGTGCGATTGCTCTATTCGCACTGACTGGCCCTTTCTGGCCCTTCTGATTGAACCGCACAGTTCGCCAAGTACGCGAAGTTGAACCAAGAGTCCTTTTCGTGGTGTCGCCAGTCCAGCGAACGACCACGGCTTGTCACCACCGCCTTGCGGCGCGTGCGACTGGGCCGTTTCGTCAACCAATGAACCGACCACTAACCATTGTTGTTCCGCTGGCGCTATTGCTCGCCAACTGCACCCACCGATCGGCGGCCCCGAGCGCCGGTACCGGCCGTGCCGCGACGTCCGCCGCCATCACCGAAGCGGATCTGCGTCAACACCTGTACCGCATTACCGACGACTCCACGATGGGGCGCGAGACCGGAAGCAAAGGCGCCTATTCCGCTACCGAATACATCGCCGCCGAGTTCAAGCGAATCGGATTGCAACCCGGTGGCGACAATGGCGGCTGGTTCCAGGTCGTTCCCATGTGGCGCGTGGCGGTCGATCCGGCGTCGCGACTGTCTGTCGGCGGCACCACGCTCACGGTGTTCCGCGACTTCATGCCCGGCAGCAGTCTCGCGCCGGCGCGTGTGCTGAACGCTTCGCCGGTGGTGTACGGCGGTTCGCTGCGCGACACCACGACGTGGATTCCGGTAGCGAATGCCGCAGGAAAGGTGGTGCTGATCGATGTGCCGCTTGGCACGTCGTTTCGCGCCGCGTCAAATATCGGCTCGCGCTATCGCGACGCGCTGGTGTTGGTGGTATCGGGGTTTGAAGACGTTCCCGCCGAACAGGTGGCGCGATTGCGCGAAGGTCGTCCAGTGCCCGATACGTCGCGGAACGCGCGTGGGGTGCCTGTTGTGTGGCTCACTCGTGCGGCGGCGGCAATCGTGATGGGCGGCACGGTCGCGCAGATGGCGCCGGGTGCGAGTGGTCGTGCGCTGTCGGGACAGTTCGACTATCCTCGCACCACAGTGCCGTTCCCGGCCCGTAACGTGGTGGGCATTCTGCCCGGCAGTGATGCTGTGTTGCGCACACAGTACCTCACACTCACGGCGCATCACGATCACGTGGGCTTTGACCATGTTCCGGTGGACCACGATTCGCTGCGCGCGTTCAACACTGTGGTGCGGCCCATGGGTGCGGACTCGCCGGTGCGCGCGGTGACGTTGGCGGAGTGGACACGTATTCGCACCATCCTGGACAGTCTGCGGCGCGCGAACGCGCCGCGGCTTGATTCCATTCGCAACGGCGCCGACGACGACGGCTCGGGCACCGCGTCAATCCTGGAAATTGCCGAAGCATTTGCACGAGGCGACACGCGACCAAAGCGGTCCCTGATCTTTGTGAGTCACACCGGCGAGGAAGCCGGGCTGTTGGGATCGCGCTGGTTTGGCGATCACTCGCCGGTGCCGGTCGACTCGATTGTCGGTGAAATCGATCAGGACATGGTGGGGCGTGGCACAACGCGCGACTTCCCGCGCAGTGGCACCGGGGCCGGCAGCGACCAG
>JANOKE010001082.1:0-2651 GCA_031419135.1 Gemmatimonadaceae bacterium | reverse complement strand
CGCCAGCTTCGCCACGTCGCGCCGCACGGGGATGCGGTTGGCAATGTTGTGGGCCTTGGCTGCGTCGGTCATCTTGTCGTGGAACCGCGTGGGAAACTCCTGCTTGTAGTGCTTGGTGTAGAGTTCCGGTCGCAGATCGATGTCGGCCTGCGCCCGCTTCAACGCGCGGAAGAACTTCTTGACGTCGTCCAGTGTCGACGCCGCAAGCTCTTCGTGGTGACCGATCACTGGCTTGTTATAGGGATGACCACTGGGATACAGGTTTCTCAAGACGATGGAGCCGGCGAGCCCATACGGCACGTTCTCATAGTTCTGGCGAAGTTCGTTAGCGACCACCTTGATCTGTGTGTCGAGCGAGAGCTGGGTCAGCGCGTCGGGCAACGTGGCCAGTCGATCGGCCTCCAGCCACAGCAGATACTCGAGACTGCCGGACGGGACCGTCGCGTAGTAGTTGGTACGGTCGAAGTTCGTGCTGCCGTTTGCGGGACCAACGCCCTGGTCATCCAGCATTTGTGCGCCGGCCGCTTCGACTTTATCGAATAACACGCCCGGGGCGTTCACCGAGCCTTGGAACATCATGAGTTCAAACAGGTGGGCAAACCCGCTTCGCCCCACCTTTTCATTGGCAGATCCCACATGGAACCATTGGTTGACGTGCACCACGGGCAACTTGCGGTCGACGTGCAGAATCACCTGCAGCCCGTTCGGTAGTCGATACTTGTCGAAGGTGATCTTCGGGCTCGCGCTCGCCGGTGGTGCTTGCGACAGCAGCCACCGAGGAGTGCACCCGGCGCCGAGCAGTGTCACGACAAGTCCAGCGAGCGCGGCAGCTCCGGATAGAGCGCGTGTGGCCTTCGGCATGGTGCGACGCGGGATAGGGTGGGGAGGAAACCAGTGGAGCAAAACTGACGCGATGTTGGTCATCCGTCGAGAGTGCGCGCGTGCGCTGGCAGGTTGCTGAAAAAGTGCGCGTGACGATGAACGTTCTACGTATCGTGGTCACTTCGTGCTGCGGAGCGGGGGAATTTGCCCGGCGCGCTCGACATGCACACTTCGTCCACCGGCCTCGGGGGCCGTGGTGGGGTGATGGATCGCCCCGGGGGGCGCCATCTCGGGGGCCCTCACGCGCTGACCTGCGCGCGGAGCAGCGAAGGCATGCGTACGAGATCGTAGGCCGCGTTGGCGAGGCGCCCGATGTGGAAGTCGCGCGTATCGTTAATGGTGGTTTCCGTGCGGAGCGCGCGCCCTTCTTTGTGGTACTGTTTGATGCGACTGTGCTTGTAGTCGAGATGGAGCGAGGGGGTCACGCCCTCCGTGATGACGCGGGTGCGAAACCGTCCGGGTGTCTGTGGCGTGATGCGCCGATGGAAGATGAGTGAGACCTGCGCGGGCCGACCGATGTCGAGATTCTCTCGAATCACTTCTTCGAAAAACAGCCGCCCTGTTGCGGGGCGATCCAACACTTGGGTAAGGGCAAATTCCGATTGCAGAACCGACACCACAGAGCGGTACCCCGCGCGCGTGTCCGCCGGGGTAAACGGCGACGGCAGGACGCACAGCCACTTCCGGACCAGGCGTTCGATCTTCTCCGCTGACAGCCGGTCGCAGAGGGCCTGGGCGCGCCCGCGCGAAAATCGCCGCCTGACAAACTTGACTCATTTACACCAAGTTTCCGTCATCAAGTGACCTAGGCAAGCACGGAAACAGGATGCAAATCATGGCATGACAAAATTCCACCGTACGGTGATGAGAGTCGCCATGGGGCTCCTGCCGCCGCTGCTTGCCTTTCCCCGCTGGTCCGTGGCTCAAGACACGTCCACGCGCCCGACCACCGATTCAATGGGGAGCCCTCGGCCGGTGTACCGCGCACAGCGTGCCAACGGGCCAATTCGCGTGGATGGGCGCCTCGATGACGCCGCGTGGCGCAGCGCCGCGACTATCGATCGGTTGACACAAATCGAACCAGACAATGGGACCCCGAGTGCCTTTCGCACCACCTTTCGCATTCTGTTCGACACCAAGGCGCTGTACGTGGGTATTGTGGCGTACGATAGCGCCGGGAGAGGCGGCGTCCGTGTGCAAGATCTGCGACGGAAGTTTGATCCGTTTGAAAACGATTATGCGTCGATCATACTTGATCCACTGCACGATGGTCGCAACAGTCTTGGGTTCCAGGCCAGCCCATTTGGCGCACAGCGCGAGCTACAGGTGTTCGACGGCGAGAGCTTCAACACCGAGTGGGAAGGCGTCTGGCGCACGCGGACGGTCGTCACCGATAGCGGTTGGACCGGCGAGATCGTGATACCATGGTCGACCCTGCGATATCGCGCCGACGGACAAGCCTGGAACATGAACCTGTCACGGCAGGCGCGCCGAACAAACGAGTACAGCGCGTGGGCGCTGTTTCCGCGCAACCTGAACGTCTATCGTATGGATTTCGCGGGAAGGTTGGAGGGGCTGGATCCGCCGCCACCAGCAGTGAATGTCCAGGTCCGTCCCTATGTACTCACCAGACGCACGTCATCAGGCTCGTCGACCGCACGAGTCACCGAGACGAAGCCATCAGCAGGCGGGGAGGTGATGTGGCGTCCATCCACAAACCTGCAGATTGACGGCACACTGCGCACCGATTTCGCGCAGGCCGACGTGGA
>JANOKE010001081.1:0-1025 GCA_031419135.1 Gemmatimonadaceae bacterium | reverse complement strand
CCTCGGTGAACAACGAACCGCATCGGCTGAGCGCGCTGTATAACCTCGCGCACCTGGCGCGTGAGCGCGGCGATGCCGGCGGCGCGACGGATCTATACGGCGCGTCGTGCCAGCTTGCGCAGTCGCTTGGTCAACTCGATGTACACGTGGGAGCGGTGTGCGGCGTGGGTCTCGCCGAACTCGCGCTTGGTCAGCATGCGTCGGCGCACGCTCAGCTTGCTTCGGCGCAGCTGATGCTCGCCGGTCGCGAGCAGCGATGGTTTCAGGGTCGCGAACTCCTCATTGCACTGGACGTCCGTCTGTTGCTCGCACGCGGGGAACGGCATTCGGCGTTGAATCGATTGCGTGATGCTCTCGAGGAGGTTGAGCACCATGATCAGTATGCGGCCGTGTGGCTCGCGGCCGAATGTGCCGGCGCGTTGCGCCGTGAGGACTCTGCGTCGGAAGCGTGGTGCACCTTGACTCAGAAGTACGAGGTACACGCGCGTTCGCTCGGCTATTCACCGCTCACGCTCAGACTCGGTCACCCGGAGTCTGCGGCCGCCTGAACAGTTGTGCGGTACAACGTCCACGAACGCGCCCGGTGCTTGCACCGGGCGCGTTGTGCGTTGTGCCTCACGCGGTCGCGACGCGGCACTCGCGCACTGCGCGACTCGTCCTTGTGCCCTTCGCACACACCCCCGATACAACAATGTGTGCCGGTGATGAAATGCTCAGCGCGCATTTTGTTTCACGCCGAGCAACCACTGTGGCATTGTCAAAATCGTTGCCCGGAGCGTGAGAGTTTGCGCGTGAAGATCCATCCGACGGTTCGTCTCCTGTTACAGCACGCGCACTTCCGTTCCAACGTTCGCACTGTACCGGCACCGTGACACTGCAGTTGATGGGCACCGATCGCAACACCACCTTTCCCTCTGGAGACTATGTTCAACTCCCTGCGCACCCTTGGTTCACGCGTCGCCCGCCAGGCGTCAATCGCGGGCATTGTGCTCGCCGCCGTCACCGTCGCCGCTTGCTCCACCGAG
>JANOKE010001080.1:0-1494 GCA_031419135.1 Gemmatimonadaceae bacterium | reverse complement strand
CCCGTCGTTTTCGCGGCACACCATGCAAACCAGCGCCTTCCGCAAGCGCGGCGATCGCAGTCTCATTCAGACTCTGGTCCGCCGCGGGCGCACGAGCACGCAGCGCGCTATCGATGGCCGGAGGTATGCCGCGGATTGTGTATTGGCATGCACACGAGATAGGCGTTGCATGCACGTTTGGTCAAGCACTTCCGTTTGGCGAGGCGAGACAACCACGGTTCACGCCACGGCACCTTCAACCTCCAAGGCTGCTCACATCGGCTGATGTCCCACATGGAGCGGCAGCTCCATCACGGACGATGCGACAGCAACCACGGGAGGGCCATCTTCACACCGTTCCCCACCATCAGTGTGTGTCCTTCGTGATCGAGCTGTCGGTAGCTGCCGGTGGGGCTCCCCTTGGCCGCCGCTTCCACAACGCGCGCCAGCGCGATCGGATCGAGCGACGCGCTGATGAACAGCACCGGCGGCGCGTTGGGCACCGTCACGGCAGCGCCTCCCGCGAGACAGGCGGCGGCCGCGATCTGCTGCGGGCGCTGTTGTACCAATCGTGCGGCGGCGCTGGCGCCCATGGAATGTCCCAGCACATACACACGCGCACCGTTCACCCGATATTCCGAACGAAGCACCGCCATCAGGCTATCGAAGTTGGTCGGCGACGCGCCGAACGCCGATGTCGCGGGCGACACGACAATCGCGTTGGCCGCCATTCCCATCGTGGCAATCACTCCCGCGCCGTAGGCATCAATAAACATGTTTTCATCACCGCCCGCTCCGTGCAGTGCGATGATCACCGGCACCGGTGCGCCAGACGTGGCTGCCGCATTCGGCGCGACTATTCGTATGGGAATCAGCGCGCCATTGGCGCCGCGAAACATGCGCCACGCGTCACCGGCCTGCCCCACGTAGGGATCCCGTCCGCGTTCCAGCACTCCCACTTCGCGGGACAGCTCGCGCGCCAGCTGCGCCGGATCACTCAGGAATTCCGCGCTTCGTTCGCGCGACGGCACGTCTACCAACAACTCGGCGCGCGCACGCGCCGACACAAACGCCTGCGCCAACGGACCCGCGCTGTCGATGTTCGCCAGACGCGCCAGAAACGCGTCGCGCACTGCTGATGGCGAGCGACCGTTCACCACGCGAGGCGGCAATGCGGGTGACGGCTCGATGGGAGCGCCTGTCAACGCGGTCGTGGCGGAATCCACTCCCGCCACGGCGGCGGCAAATCGACCTGCAAAAAAGCTCAGCGTGGCGCGATCAAATCGTCGGTTGATCGTGCTGCGGGTGCTGTCATCAAGCGTCGCCGATGCGTACGCCTTATCGAGACGCAAATACGCGGCGCCCAGATCGGCCCGCGTAACGGTTGGCCCGGCGGCGGCGGCCACCGACGTGGACTGCGCCTTTGCCTGCGGGCTGAACGCCAACAGGCCAACCAACATCACCCAGGTGGAAACGATCGATCGCATCAGCGGCGTTGTTGGTTGTCACGGTGGC
>JANOKE010001079.1:0-2555 GCA_031419135.1 Gemmatimonadaceae bacterium | reverse complement strand
GGCCGTCGCGAGTCCACGAGACCGTCAACGCCCCCACCATGTCCGGCCCCTCCCGGGCGATGGGGCCCGAACCGTCGGCCGGTCGTGGACCCAGAGCTGAAAGCCCCCCTTCGCATCGCGATCATGGAAGACGATGCGACGGCCATCAGGCGAGAGCCGCAGCGCCTGATACGCACCAGGCTTGGAGACGATCACTTCGTCGCGGCCGCTGCGGTCCACCTGCACAATGCTGTTGCTGGCCGTTGTCGGCCCACCGGGGACATACGCGAGGGATCCAGAGACGGACAGGGTCACCGCCGGTTGCGACCAGCGGCCGATCAGCTGGATGCCGTCAAGCACGGCGACGGGAGTGCTCGTAACCTTCAACGACGCGAGATCGAACGTCACCGCGAACAACGCTGCTGCCCCTCTCATTATCCGTCGCGATCCGACTGACGGGGCCGCCAGTCGCCGAGACTTTCTTGATGTCGCCGTTGGCCGTCACGAATCCGATCCAGAGCCCATCGGGCGAAAAGAAAGGCGTGGTGGCGTCTTCGGTGCCGGGAATCGCGGTGGCGGTCAACTGATCGAGCGCGCGCAGATACAACATGTGCCGCGCCGTGCTCGAGTCGATGGCCACATACGCGAGGCGGCTACCATCGGGTGACAGCGCGATGGACAGTTCCGCGGAGCTCGATGGCTGCTGGCCGGCGGCGAGCGGCGCCGGGAAGCGGACCACTTGTGGTGCGGGCGGTTGGCGCAGCGTCCAGCCGGCCGCAGCCGCTGCGCCGATAACGAGCACCATCAGCGCCCACGTCACCACCGTCGCGCGGCGACTGCGCGGCGACATGGGGCGCGCACTATCGCTCGCGCGGGTTCCGCCGATGGTAGCGTAGGCGGGATTCGCCAGCGCCTCAGCAAACGCCTTCGCGCTCTCGAAGCGATCGGCGGGCAATTTTTCGAGCGACTTCGCCACCGCCGCGGCTACGTTCGCCGGTACGCTCTTTCGGTACAACGTCACCGGCTCGGCGGGCACGGTGATGATCTTCATGATGATCTGCTGCGCATTCGCGCCGGTGTGCGGCGGATTGCCGGTGAGCATTTCGTGCAGCACGCTGCCAGATGTTTTCCGGCTTCACATCGCGATGCACGATGCCACGCGTGTGCGCGTAGTGCAGCGCGTCGGCGACGTCGCGCGCGATGCGCACCGCGTCATCCACGCCGAGCTGCGTTTCGCGATCGAGTTTGGCGCGCAACGTTTCGCCGTCGATGAACGGCATCACGTAATACAGGAATCCGTCGACCGCGCCCGAGTCGAACAGCGGCAGAATGTGCGGATGCTGCAGCGCCGCGGTGGTCTTGATTTCCTGCACAAACCGCTCGGCGCCGAGCACGGCAGCCAACTCCGGTTTGAGCAACTTGAGCGCCACCTGGCGATCGTGCTTGAGATCCTCGCACAGGTACACGGTGGCCATGCCGCCTTCGCCGAGGTGGCGCAGGATGCGGTAGCGGCCGTCGAGGGCGGTGTTGAGGCGCTCGGTTTGCGCGGTCATAACATCACGGATCGAAACGCAGTACGTCGAAGGTGAATGCGACAGGTTCGGAGTTCACGCCGAAATCACTCCGTGCACGCGGACGAAATCCTCGTCGGCATGCTCAAGCGCGGCTCCATAGTGCTCCGCGCACGCAAAAATGAGCACATCGGTGGAAGGCACGGTGATGCCGGCCGCTCGACAACGACGCGACAACGCGAATGCCGCATCCCAAACAGGGGCGACGGTGGGGAGTTCGGGAACCAGTCGTTCGAATTCACGCAGGACCTTCTTCTCGTGCTCGCCGCGCGCGCCGTTCCACAGCTCAAGTCGCACCATCGCACACCATCGTGCGGTCCCGGCCTCCAGCGCCGCCGAGACCCGCGCTCGCGTGTGCGTGTCGCCATCAGCGCGCAGAAAATGAATCCAGGACGAGGTGTCAACCAGCACGAGCCGCTCGCCGGCGCTATTCGCGGCGGCGCGCATGCTGCATCTCGTCGACCGTCATCATGTCGGTGCAGGTGCCGGCACGCTTCGTCAACTCGGCCATGCGGCGGCGGCGATTGTAGTCGACGATCGCGGTCACGATGGCCTCGCGCTTGGTCCGGGCGCGCGTGAAGCGCATGGCATCCTTCAGTTCGTCGTCAGGAATATCCACGGTGGTTTTCATGCTTCCATTTTGGCACATAACGGAATCCAAGTCAAGCCAGTTCGGAATCTAGTCTTGGGTGGGTTTCGTGACCGTGCTTACGGGAGTGTGCTCCCGTTTCGCCGAAGCCCCGGCAACTGCGGCCAGTTCACCACCAGAGGGACTCGCGATCGGTCCCGAACGCAGGTCCACCATGACGGCGTGCTTTCATTGTTTACCGCCTCACGTCCAGCTACGGCAAATCTCCTATATTGTAGTGTATATTTAAGCTTATTCAAGCACTTTTGGAGGTTTTTAGTGGATATACCAGCTATTTTTGATCAGACGCCGACAACCATACTCGCAGCCGTCAGCGAGCGAGCCAGGACTCGGCGCCTCGCGTCGGGACTGACGCA
>JANOKE010001078.1:0-2309 GCA_031419135.1 Gemmatimonadaceae bacterium | reverse complement strand
TCGCGGCTATCGGGCAGGATCTCGCCGCGTCCACGCGTTAGAGGTAATATGTCTCTCCCATGCGACTACGGACCCTGACCGCACTCTCACTGTGCGCGACGATCATTGTCGTCGGCGCCGTCTCGTACCGTTATGCTCGAGGCTGGGCCGACAAGAGTCCGCGAATCGTGGCCGATACACTCGCCAGTGTTGTAACCGATGTTTCAGGAAGGTTACCATCCGCCGCACCCACCGGGTCGCCCGCTGCGCCACCCGCCGCATCCCCAAATGCCGTGTCGGGCAAATCCTCGGGCAAGACGACTGACACCTTGCCAGTGCCGAAGCCAGTCGCCGACAAACGTCCGCATCTTGAGCGCGCGATTCCATCCGGTGCCGATTTGAGCACCGGTGACGTGGTCGAAGTGGAACTCAGGGGGAGCGGCTTCACCGCCACCGGCAACGCAGTGTGGTTCGGTTCGTTGTCGGTGGGCTCAGTGGCGTCGGCCAACGGCACCTCGCTGCGCTTTATTGTGCCATCGCAGCATCCTGCGCGGGGCGAGGTACCACCCATGATGATTCAGGCCGGCGACTACGCCGTGTCCATCAGGAATCGCAATGGCGTGAGCGACACTATCTCTTTCACACTCCGCTCTGGTCCTCCGTGACGCTCCCCTCGAGTGTGGGCGTACGGTGGCACCACGTGCGCATCGCGATTGTGCTGGCGGCCATTGCATGCAAGTCCACCACCGACGCACCTAAGCCCACAACCATCAGTCGATTTCGTGATGTGGCGGGCGCGCTGGCCGTTGGCCAAGCCGACTCCATCGGCGTGAAAGTCAGCGACGCGCAAGGCTCCCCGTACGCTGGCGCCATCGTTTCGTTTTCGGTGACGGCCGGCGGTGGCGCGATCAACGCGTCGTCGGCAACATCGGGACGCGATGGTGTTGCCTCGGTCCAATGGACGCTAGGCACAACCCCTGGAACGCAGTCGGTTTCGGCGTCGGCGTCGCTGACCGGTTCGCCGATACTGTTTTCCGTGAATGCCCAGGCCGACGCTGCTGCCACGCTTTCCAAGATCGGTGCCGACGTTACCACCTCGATCGCCGCCACCACGATTGATTCTGTTCGCGTGCTTGTCACCGACCGATTCAATAATCCCAAGCCCGGTGCGCCAGTCGTGTTTGTGGTGTTGGCTGGCGGTGGCAGCATTTCGCCGTCATCCGCATCTACAGGTGCCGATGGACGCGCAGCGGCGCGCTGGACACTTGGCCGTGCAGCCAATCAGGTGAATACTGCGACGGCGACCACGGGCAGTCTCCCTGTTGTCACGTTTTCGACGAACTCAGTATCCGGTCCGGCCGCCATCGTTGGAAAGTCCGGAGCAGATCCGGCCACCGTGACTGCCGGCGAAGATTACGACTCCATTCGCGTTGTCGTGACCGACGCGGTGGGCAATCCAAAGGCGGGGGAACCGATAGTGTTTGCGGTGACGGGCGGTGGTGGAAGCGTATCGCCCACGAATCTCACAACCGGTGTCAACGGTCAGGCTGCCACGCGATGGACGGTGGGCACTTCGGCGGCGCAGGTGAACACAGTCACTGCGACCAGAGTGGGTCTGCCGTCGGCCACCTTCACGACAACCGTGACCGCCGGACCGGCCAACGCGGTGACGAAGGTCGGCACCGATCCCGTCAATCTTTCGGCCAGCGCTGTCGATTCGATTCGCGTGCTGGTGACCGATCGATTCGGCAACGCGAGGCCGAGTGAAACGGTGACGTTCGCTGTAACGGCGGGGGCCGGTTCGATCTCCCCCTCCACCGTCACTACTGGAAGCGATGGTCGCGCGGCCGCTCGATGGACGCTTGGCCAGGGCTCGTTGACGCTGAATGTGGCCACTGCCACGCGGGCTGGCTTTGCATCGGTGATTTTTTCGACGACAACAACCGCGGCCGCGCCAACGACGGTGGTGCTGACAACGCCGCGTATCGTTGTCGTTGACGTTGGTGCTACGATCCCGGCCGACTTCTCTGTGCGCGACGCGGGGAACCTTCCAATGGTTGGCCAGCCGCTCGTGAGCATCAGTCGCGGTCCGGCCGCTTCATTCGCCAACGGCCTCGTGACGGGAACAAGGCGCGGTCAAACGTTTATCGTCGTCTCGTCCGCAACGAATGCGCTGGCCAGGGATTCGGTGCTGGTGATCGTGAAGACTCCTGGCGCGCCCGTGTTGACCACGAATCTCACCACCACCGACCTCGCGCCGAACACACTGGTGACGGTGACAATATTGGCCGACATGCGCACGTCGGCGGAAAGGCTGGGGGCCGGCACGC
>JANOKE010001077.1:0-1528 GCA_031419135.1 Gemmatimonadaceae bacterium | reverse complement strand
CATCAGCTTCTCCGAGACTGCCTTCACTTTGGACAGTGTATCGGCCGCAGCGCCCGTCGCAGTCTTCAGTCGCGTTTCGGCGGCCTTCGCCCGCTGCACGGCCGCGTTGGCGTCGGACACCAGCGTGCGCATCCTGGTGTTGTGATCGTACTGCTCCCTGAGATCAGCCGTGGTGACACCTTCAGACGCAAGACGCGGATCCATGAGCACCGTGAACGGCACCATCTGCGTAACCGTACCCACGGCGAGCCGCGCCTGATAGTTGCCCGGCGGGGCACTGAGTCCACTGGCCGCCTGCACGTTCCAGACAAAGCGATTCAGTCCCGCGCTTTTCGTGACGATGTTCATCGGCGCACCGCCACCGCCGCGACCGAATCGTCCTTCCATCATGGCGGCATCCGGATCATCGGGGTCACCGCCGCCACCACCACCGCGACCGGCGCGAGGCGCCTGCGCTACCACATCACTCTTGTAGCTCGCAAATGACTTCCCGGATGCGTCGAGGATTTCCAGACGTACCGTATCGCCCGGCGTTGTTGGCAAGTAATACTCGACCTGCGGACTAAGTTGCGCGGCACCAGATGCGGTGCGATAGCCGTCACGCGGCGTAAACAGCGTGATCGCCTGGGCCGACGTCTGCGGCGTGATCTGGTGCAACGCGGAAATATTGTCGATGATCCACATCGCCCGTCCCTGCGTCGCGATCACGAGATCGTTCTTGTGCACTTTGATGTCGTTGATGGGCACATTGGGCAGGTTGAGCTGGAACGACTGCCAGTGCGCGCCATTGTCAAATGACACGAACATCCCGAACTCGGTGCCGGCATACAGCAGTCCTTCGCGACTGGGATCTTCGCGTACCACGCGCGTGGGCCAGTCGGTCGGGATGCCGTTCTTGCCATCGGTGAGCTTTTTCCACGACGCGCCGTAGTCGTCGGTGCGATAGATGTATGGGGCGTAGTCACCCAACAGATACCGATACACGGCGAAGTACGCCGAACCCTTCCGATGTGGCGACGACTCGATCCAGGCCACGCGACCGCCCCACTCCAGATCTTTTGGCGTGACGTTTTTCCACGTTTTGCCATTGTCCCGCGTCACATGGAATGGCCCGTCGTTGGAGCCTGTCCAGATCACCCCCGGCTCCAGCGCTGATTCGGTGATCGCATACAGCGTACTGAAAAATTCTTCGCCCGTCACGTCGCGCGTGATCGGCTCACCGCTTGCGCCCTGACAGCATTTTGGAAACGCGGTGAGATCGGGTGAGATTTTTTGCCAGGTCACACCGCGGTCGACGGTACGATGCAGATACTGCGAGCCGTAGTACAGCACGTTCGGGTTGTGCGGCGACACGGCCATGGGCGAGACGCGCTGAAAACGGTAAATCAGATCCTGTCCGGCGTTGCCATACAGCGACTGGCCACCAACCCAGTAGTTGCGGGTCTGACCACTTTCGGTGTTCATGTACTGGTACTGCCCTTTGCACGACCCGTAGATGATGTTCGAGAGCGTGGGGTGCGGGATGATC
>JANOKE010001076.1:0-1503 GCA_031419135.1 Gemmatimonadaceae bacterium | reverse complement strand
TGTTTCAGGACGGTCGGCTGGAAGCGGCCATCGAAACGCTGGGCGTCGAGCTTCGGAGCCATCCGACCGACGTCCAGCGGCGTTCGTTTCTGTTTGAGCTGCTGTCGTTCGCGGGGCAATACGACCGCGCGGAAAAGCAGTTGGACGCCCTCGCCCGCGACGGGGCGATGGCGGAGGCGGGCGCGGCCACCTATCGCGCCGCGCTGGTGGCGGAGCGGGTGCGCGAACACATGTTTGCCACAGGTGACTACCCTCGCGATACGGCGCCTGTGGTGCAAGGAGGTATGTGTAACGACGCGCCCTTCACCACCATCGAGGATGCCGATCCGCGTATTGGTGCGCGGTTGGAAGTGTGCGCCGGTGGACGTTACCTGTGGATCGCCTTCGCGCATCTGGCATCAGTAACGATCGAGCCACCCACCAGACTGCGCGACTTACGTTGGATCCCGGCGCGCGTCCAAACCAGCGAGGAGATTCGGCATTTGGACCTCGGCGAGGTCCTGTTGCCGGCATTGTCTCCCTCCGTCTGGCGTAACCCCGATACCGAACTCCGACTCGGTCGCGCCACCGATTGGGAGGAGTTGCCCGACGGTGACTTTGCTCCAGTGGGTCAGAAGGTGTGGCGCATCGATGGGCGCGAGGTTCCGCTCCTCGACATCCGTCAGCTCATCCTGACGTCCGACTGAATCGCCTGCACCGACTGTGTCGGATGGTCTCACCGGCGCACCTCGTTCGCCGAATCTTCTCGTGTATCGTTAGCGGATCGCCCTCATGCCCGTGAATACCGAACTCGTTGCCGCACTGCTTCAACCGATTCCGGGTGAGGCACCCTCCGGCGGCGACCTTCGCTACGACTCGCGCGTCGACGCCATCAAGGAGGCGCGCCGCGAAGATCCTGACATTCCGCGGCGGCCCGAAGATGGCCCGAGAAAGCTGGCCGATTGGCCAACCGTCATTGCGAAATGCACGGAACTGCTCACCAAAGAAACCAAGGACCTGCAACTGCAGGTGTGGCTGACTGAAGCGCTGCTGCAAAAGAACGGCTTCGGCGGCATGGCTACCGGTCTCGATGCGTTGACCGGCATGCTCCAACGGTTCTGGGATACCGTACATCCGCTGCCCGAGGACGACGATCTCGAGTTGCGCAGCGGGCCGGTCGCGTTCATCGGCAACAAACTGGTTGTCCCGGCGAAGATGACCGTGTTGGGTGCCACCGGCTTCACCTTGGTTCAGTATGCCGAATCGCGGTCCATGCCGACTGAGGCCGAGTCGGAAGGCGACCGCGCCAAACGTGATCTGCGCGCGCAGTTGATTGAGCAAGGGAAGCCCACGCCCGACGCGATTGACGCCGACATCGATTTGTTGAACAAGGTCAGCGCGCGCGCGATTCTTGCCGATGTCGATTTGTCAATTGCCTCGCTGGCCGCGCTTGAGAAAGTTTCCGACGAGCGCTTCGGTCGCGAGGCGCCGGCGTTCAATGCGTTGCGGACCGCGCTGGATGAG
>JANOKE010001075.1:0-3725 GCA_031419135.1 Gemmatimonadaceae bacterium | reverse complement strand
TCCACCATGCCCGCCGCCACCGATTCGACGTTGGAGTCTGCACCGGATCCGCGGTGGCGCGCCGTTCTGGATCGCGACCGCACGTGGGACGGCGCGTTTGTGTTCGCGGTTTCTTCGACGCGTATTTTTTGTCGACCGTCGTGTCCGTCGCGTCGACCACGTGTTGACCGAGTCGCATTCTATCCCGACGCGACGTCGGCGCGATTGGCGGGGTACCGCGCGTGCAAGCGCTGCTCACCCGACGCGATTACCGCCGACGCATCTACTGCCGCCGTCGTGCGGGTGCTCACCCATCTCGATGCGCACGAGGGCCCGATGGCGCTGGACGAACTGGCCACGATCAGCGGACTCAGTCGTTCGCATCTGCAGCGACAATTCACACGACTGGTAGGGTGTTCGCCGCAGGAGTGGCAAGTGGCGCGACGGGCGGAGCGACTGCGCCTCGCGCTACGCACACAAGCCTCGGTATCACAGGCGGCATTTGAAGCGGGGTTCGATTCACTGCCGCGCGCCTACGCCGCCGCGGAGCAGCATCTGGGCATGGCGCCCGGCGCGTATCGACGCGGTGCAGCGGGCGAGACCGTGTTCTACACGGTGGTCCCGTGCGTGCTGGGACAGGCGTTGGTTGCCATGACGTCGCGTGGCGTATGCCGGGTGATTCTGGGAGACGACGCGACCGCGTTGGAGGCGATGCTGCGCGAGGAGTTGCACGCGGCAACGCTGGTTGCCGATGACGCCGCCGTGCGTGAAGTCGCGCAGGCGGTGGTCGCGGCGGCGAGTGGCGCTGCACTGGCCACGCCGTTGCCACTCGACCTGCGCGGTACGGCGTTTCAGCAGCGCGTGTGGCGGGAACTCACGCGGATCCCGCGTGGAGAGACCATCACGTACGCTGAGCTGGCGCGGCGCATCGGGTCGCCCGGCGCCGTACGCGCCGTGGGATCGGCGTGCGGGGCGAACCCCACCGCCGTGATCGTGCCCTGCCATCGCGTGTTGCGCAGCGATGGGGCGTTGGGAGGCTACCGCTGGGGACTTGCGCGAAAGGCTATCCTGCTGGAGCGTGAGTCGCGCGCGGAGCCCGAGGTCTAGCGTTTCTTCTTCTCGGCCCGCTCCTCGCGATCGTCATCGTCGATGTCAACGGCGAGCGGAAAGAACAAGGAACGCTTCACGAAGGGATACGGCACATTCCATCCCTTGGCCTCGCCCCAGAGAATGCGGTTGAGCTTTTCGGTGGGCGCCGCGTCGGGTTCATGAAAATTCATGCGGGCACTCGCCAGTGCGGCGGCCCGCCGCGCGTTGGCGTTGGGTCCGCGAATCGCGCCAACCTTCACGTTGGTTTCGAATAGCGACTGCTGCGGCACGAGCGCGGTGTACGGCGTGAAGTCCGGCTTGCCGGACGGGCCGAGAAAACTGGCGCGCATGTCGGTGGCCACCAGATCGAACAAACTCAGGGCTGGCAGTCCCAGCATCAGTTCGATGGTTTTCACCATGCTGGGCTGACTGTAAAACGTGCTGTCGATCACACCGCGCTTCGCGTAGGGGCTGGCCACCATCGCAACGGTGCGATGTCCGTCGATATGATCGACGCCGTTCTGTGCATCGTCTTCCACGACCAGAATGGCCATCGACTTCCAGAACGACGAGTGACTGAGTGCGTCCACGATCTTGCCGAGGGCCAGATCGTTGTCGGCCACACAGGCGCGTGGCGTGCACCAACCGGACGAGGTGCCTTGGGTATGGTCATTCGGCAGGATCATCAGCGTCAGATGCGGCATCTGCCGAGCGGCTTCCCACTCCTTCAGATGTTCGATGAGGATGTCCGCCTTGATGACGTCCGGCACTTCCTGTGTCCAACCGGGATACTCCCGCACCAGAATTCGGTCGAGACTGGGAATTTCGCTCCGGGTGTTGTACATGGTCTTGAGCGTGCGACGCGCCTTGGCCGGTGAGTAGTTCGCACTGTCGCGCATCATGGCCATGAGTTTTGCGCGCACACTCGGCATCGAGTCGCTGGGCGCGGGCGCGTATTCACCAAAGCTCACCACGCGTTTGCCTTTGGCCTGCGCGGCTTCCCACAAGAAACCACCGGACGAGTAGGTGAGCGGATCGTTCCCCTCACTGGGATAGCTGCGGCCGAAGTACAAGGGCCACATCGGATACGCCGTTTCGTTCGCCTGCGTGAGCCAGTTGTGACCGTCGGCCGAATTGCCGCCCGACGCGAAGAAGTGATCGAGCAGTACGAACTGCTCGCTGATCGCGTGTGTGTTGGGGGTGACGTCGCGGCCATACATGGTGAGGCTTGGGTCGCTGGCGCCTTTGCCGATGTCGCCAAGTACCTGATCGTAGGTGCGGTTTTCCTTGATGATGTACACGACGTGCTGAATGAGACTCGCTTCACCCGGCCGCTCGGGCACGGCGCGAGCGACTGCGGTGCGGCGCGGGGTGAGTGACGGTGCCGCAGGGCCATTGGCCAGATGGAACCGATTGTTTTCGGCCACGCTCATCGTGTACGCCGCCAGGTCGGCGTTGGTGGGAAGGGCAATCACGTTCACCGATCCACGCTCGGCGAAAACGTAGCGACCTTCCATGCCGGCGGTCTTCCCGGTGCCGGCACCAACACCAAACAGCGTGCCGACGGCGAGCGTCGAGCCATCGCTGCTCACGTCGACACTGCTGGGGTACCATCCGGTGGGAATAAGCCCGCGCAATGTTGCCAGCACACCCGATTCGCCACCAACGCGATACACGGCCACCGCGTTGGCACCACCGAGAGTGGCGTACAGGGTTTGGTTGTTGGGTGAGAGTGCGAGCGCCGTTGGTGTGAGTCCGATGTTGCGTTCACGAAATGGTGCAATGGCGATGGTGCCGACCAGCGTGTTGCGTCGCGTGTCGATCACGCTGATGTCGTCGCTGTTGCCGTTGGCCACGTACAGCCGCTGACGGGTCTGATCCCACGCCAACCCTGTGGGGTGTTTCCCGACGGTGATGCGATGCGTGACCGTTCCGGTAACGATATCAATGCGCTCGACCGTACCCGGCAGCGCGATACCGCGCGCATTTACGCGCACGGGCTCCGCCGCGGGATCGCAACACTGCGTTGCGCTTCGCGCACCGGGTTTGGGTTTGGGACCGCCGAACACCGTCACCCACGCGGTCGCGCCGTCTGGCGAGATCACCGACGCGATCGGCAGTACGCCCAACGCCACCGTGCGCAGGCGCGCGCCGTTGTCGGCATCGAGCACCACCAGTTTGTCGTCGGCGGGAAGCGGCAGCACGGCCACGCGATGACCGGCGCTGTTTTTTCGAAGCGCGATGGCAGGGCCACCGGCCATGAAGTCGCCAAGCGCACCCGATTCGGTGACGACGGCAGCGGCGGAGTCGGAGGCATAGGTGACCAACTGCGTCACCGCCTTGAAGCGCGACAGGGGTGGTCCGCCCGGCGTGCGACTCGCCGCCACGTCGGCCGGGAGCTTGCCAACGGACGCAATCATTGGCCGACGGGTGACCGGATCAATTAACATGCCGTGCACACCCGGTCGACCGTTAAACGCCACGTGTGCCAGCACCCGATTGTCCCGCCAGGCGAGGCGCCACGCACTCCCGGGAACCACGGCCCACACGTCGCCGGCTGTTACCCCAAAACGCACGCCCGACACGCGACCGTCGAACACGCTTTGCACGCCAGCGGGTGTTATGCGTTGGCCAACCGCGAACACGCCGGGATCGGG
>JANOKE010001074.1:0-20511 GCA_031419135.1 Gemmatimonadaceae bacterium | reverse complement strand
GCGCAATCCATGGACGTGTTGTCGTCGCAAGCAACGGTTTCCGGTTACAAGGCCGTGCTGGTTGGCGCGTCGGCGATGGTGAAGTTCATGCCCATGCTCACCACGGCGGCCGGCACCATGGCACCGTCCAAGTGTTGTGTGCTGGGGGCTGGCGTGGCCGGTCTGCAAGCCATTGCCACGGCGCGACGGTTGGGCGCCGTGGTGTCGGGGTTCGATATTCGGGCCGCAGCAGCCGAGCAGATTCGCTCGCTGGGTGCGACCGTGGTGGCCCAGGAGCTAATCGCCGCCGACTCGGAAACGGCTGGCGGGTATGCGAAGGAACAGAGCGCCGAGCAGCAGGCCGCCGTCCAGGCAGCGCTCCGCGCGCACCTGGCCACGATGGACCTGGTCATCACGACCGCGGCAATTCCCGGACGCGCTGCACCAAGGCTTATCGCAACCGACACGGTGCGCACCATGGCGCCGGGCTCGGTAATCGTAGACCTTGCCGCCGATTCGGGAGGCAACTGTGAAGCCACGATTGCGGGTGAGACGGTAAACGTGAACGGTGTGCAGGTGATCGGCCCGATCAATCTTCCGGCCACGATGCCGCAACACGCCTCACAGATGCTGAGTCGCAATGTGCTCACGTTCGTGCAGCACCTCCTCACCAAGGAGGGTCAACTGCATGTCGACCACGCCGATGAGATCACCGGCGCCATGATCGTTACCGGGAGGAAGGCCTCGTGAGTGAAGTCCTGATTGGCGGCATCGTGGTGTTTGTGCTCGCCACGTATCTTGGCGCAGCGCTCATCGGACGCGTGCCCACCACCTTGCACACACCGCTGATGTCCGGCGCCAATGCGGTGTCGGGCATTACCGTCGTGGGCGCGATGCTGGTGGCCGGCGCCGGTATTGGTTGGCTGTCGTCGGTGCTCGGCTTTCTCGCCATCGTGCTCGCGATGATGAACGTGGTGGGCGGCTACGCGGTTACCGACCGCATGCTGCAGATGTTCAAGAAGAGTCCGGTGGAGGGCACCAAGTGATTCCCGTCGCCTGGGTACGCCTGATCTATCTCATTGCCGCCGTGTTGTTCATCACAGGGCTCAAGCGACTGCAAAGCCCTGAGACCGCTCGACAAGGCAACCGGATCTCGGCGATCGGTATGCTCATCGCGATCCTTGTCACGTTGATTGACGCCGGGATTGTGTCGTACACGACTATTGCCGTCGGCATGGCAGTGGGCACCGCGCTGGGATTGTGGCTGGCCTATACGGTCAAGATGACGTCGATGCCACAGATGGTGGCGCTGCTCAACGGCTTTGGCGGTGGCGCGTCGTTGCTGGTGGCCATCGCCGAGTATCTGAACACGAGCAACCGCGGCGAGACGGCGTCGGTGGACACCGCCATCTCCACGCACCTTGGCGTGCTGATTGGCGCTGTCACGCTTGCCGGCTCACTCGTTGCGTGGGCCAAGCTGCAGGAAGTGATGACGGGAAAGCCCATCACCTTTCCGGCGCAGAAGTCCGTAAACGCCTTGATGTTTCTGGTGATTGCCGGGCTGACGGGATGGTTGGTGATGGACGCCAGCGCGCCGCACGCGGCGTTTTACGTGCTGGTCATGCTGTCGCTGGTGCTCGGCGTCACACTGGTGATCCCGATTGGCGGCGCCGACATGCCGGTGGTGATCTCGTTGTTGAATTCGTACTCGGGTCTCGCGGGTGCGATGACCGGATTTATCATTCACAATGAGGTGCTGATTGTTTCCGGTGCACTGGTGGGGTCGTCCGGTGTGATCCTGAGTCTGGTGATGTGCAAGGCCATGAATCGCTCGCTCACCAACGTGATTTTCGGAGCGTTCGGCGGGTCGTCCTCGTCGAGTGGCAAGCTTGCCGAAGGGCTCACCGTGAACCAAACCAACATCGAGGAAGCGGCACTGCAACTCGCTTATGCGCAGCACGTGATCGTGGTGCCTGGCTATGGGCTCGCGGTGGCGCAGGCGCAGCATCAGGTGCGCGAGATGATGGAACTCATCGAAAAGCGGGGCGGTGTGGTGAAATTCGCCATTCATCCGGTAGCGGGGCGCATGCCGGGGCACATGAACGTGCTGTTGGCCGAGGCGAATGTGCCGTACGACAAGCTGTTTGACATGGACGACATCAATCCGGACTTTGAGCGGACGGACGTGGTGCTGGTGATCGGTGCCAACGATGTGGTGAATCCGGCGGCAAAAACCGATCCGGGCAGTCCTATTTTCGGCATGCCGATATTGCATGCCGATGCCGCCCGGCGCATCATCGTGCTCAAACGCGGCATGAGTGCGGGCTTTGCCGGGATCGAGAACGAGTTGTTCTACAATCCGAAAACGCAGATGCTGTTTGGTGATGCGAAGGGCACGCTCAGCAAATTACTGGCGGAGATCAAGCAGGTCTGACGGCTGGAAATCCTTAACCCGGGAGAACGGGCATGCCAACGGTACGTGACGTATTGGCGCGGAAGGGTGCGGAGGTGGTGAGTGTCGGCCTGGATAGCACCGTGCTCGACACCGCCCGCCTGATGATGCAGGGACGCATTGGTGGTGTGCTGGTGATGGACGCCGACGGGATGGTGGTGGGCATCTTCACCGAACGCGACGTGTTGGGGCGAATCGTTGCGGAGCAGCGCGACCCGGCCCTCACGATGGTGAAGGATGTCATGACGGCGAAGCCGCTTTCGGTCTCGTCACTCACCACGTTGGACGCCTGCAGCGCGCTGATGACGCAACGACGGGTCCGTCACCTGCCGGTGATGGATGATGGCGAGTTACGCGGGATCATCACGCCGGGTGATCTGTTGGCGTTTCGCATGGCGGAGCAGGAAACGCTGATTCAGGACCTGCACTCCTACGTGTTCGATATTCGGTAGCGCGCTCGGCGGCGGCGACCGACCGGTGTTCGATTTGCCGGTTGGTCGCAGCGCAAACGCATCAGTCACGCCGTCGACCCGCCTGCTGCTGCAGCGTGCCCGTGCTGATGCGCATGCCGATAAACAGGTCGTAGAGGGTATGTCGAACAGGGGCGGGCACCCCTTGGGCGCAATACGTATTTTCGTCAAACGCATTCCGCAACACGCCGAGTTCGATGCCGGGATATCCTGCCCGATTCCATGTCGCGCCGACAGACAGGGCAATCAACGATTGGTGGAGTTGTTGATATCGCGTGACGACGGGATCGTCGCCCGCGGGTCCGCCGGACTTGATCACAGTGACTCCCGCAATCGGTTCCCAGGTCCCGAAGTCGTGCCCGTATCGCAGTCCAAAGATTGACGGAATGACCAACGCTGCCGACTGGACAATCAGCGCGAAATGGTCCCGTGCGTTTCGCTCATGCAAGGCGAGCTTGCCGTAGGGCAGAAAGAGGAGTTGCCGATTCCGCAATCCGTCCTGCATGTAGACGCCAATCGGCAGGCCAATCTCCAGCCGATGTCCCAATCCAAACGCGGGCGCCGCGTACGCGACATAGTCAGCCGGTTCATCCCGGGCGCGATCCGCGACGACGGAGGCGCCCGCGTCCAACCGGAATCCCGGATCGACCTGCGCGGTGTGAAACGTTGGAAAGCAGGCAATAGCGGGTAGCAACAAGGCGAGCAATGCGAACCGCAGCTGCCTTGCGCGCGTGCTTCTGGACTGATGCAATGTGGATGTTTCGGATGTGAGAGTGCGCACGCAACGTGGTTCATGGGATGCGGAGCCGGATCGGGATGACCGCATGTTGCAGGCGTATTAAATTTCATGCCCCGTCATTCGGGACCCACGCGTACTACGCGGCGCCGTGCGGGCCACTTACGAAGCTGTGGTCCCGCACCGCACCAGCCTAGGGCATTCATGCACCTCTCTTCATCGATCATTCGTATCCTCACGGCCGGCTGCTTAGTAGTGAGTGTTGTGGCGCCGAGTCCCGCGCGTGCGCAGGACAAATCGAGAACGCTTTTCGCAGCAGTGACTGTCGGTGCTTCCCAACCTTTCGGTGATTTTGCTGAACGCGTAGGTATGGGTCTTCGTGTGGGTGTCGCGGGTTTATTGAAAATCCGCAGAACTCCGCGTCTTAGTATTCGTGCTGACATCGGATATGCAGGCTTCGACAACGAGACCTTTGTCCTTGCTGCGCAGAGTGGAGTACGGTTCCAAACCATTGTCCTAGGTGGATCCGTCAGCGGTCTCTTGCACGTTGGTTCCGCCAGCGGTCGAACCGTTCGACCGTACTTGGTGGGCGGGCTTGGCGTCTCGAACGTGAAAACGGTCACCATCGCGAACTCTGAACGACTTGAGTCGCCAGGTGAGTTCGCGCCGGGTATCAACGCAGGAGCGGGAATCGAATGGCGACTTTTTCGCGTCGAGACTTTCATGGAGGCGCGGTTGGAGGCCATCTTCACAAACGCTGAAGGCGGAAGCGGAACACAATACCTACCGATAGTCGTGGGTGTCCGATTCTAGCCTCAATGGCATCGAGTTGAACTCAGCTCCGCGCTACTATTCATCGCAATCACCAGGCTCGCTGGCCCGGGCAGCGGCGACGACTGGGATTCCACATTTGAACGGGCCGCTGTTGCGAGCCGCGATATGTGCGTATTCCGGTCAAAGCGGCCAGCGGTGCGACCGTGTCATTCGGATCAATCTGATATGTCCTGACAATGCTGTCTTCTGTCCAACCTTCTGGCAGGAAGTTCTCAAAGAAGGCGGGCATGCGCGGCCCTTCGTATGACGCACTTGGTTCACTTGACAGTGGCAGTTCTTTCGAAAGCTCCACCGTCCAACCCGCACTGTACTGGAATCGGAACTCGGCATTGCTCAACGCGGTGAGTGATCCCACGTGCCAGTTGTAGAAATACAGCTCGAACCTTCTGAGCCCATCGGTGTGCACGGTTGTCTTTTGACTCGCACCCGACACCAGCTTTTCGAATCGTGCATACTCCGACGCGAGCTGATTGCGCTCAGCGAAGGCCCGCGCGCGCAGGAGGTCTTTTTTGCTGAGCGTGGTGATCAGCTCAAGCAGCGCTGCGTCAGACAGTTGCCTGTCCGGATAGTGCCGCGACGTTATCAGGCACTCGAAGACCGTTTGCAGCGCGCTGGATACGTTTGCCGTACTGGTGGTTGGCTGGTCGTCTTTGGTTCTGACCATGTCGAGCGGCAGCTCGATCCGCTCCGTTTCCGGGTGAGCGAGCGCTGGCACGCGCACGACACGGAGGCTTGGCAGCTGACTGGCGTTCTTTTTCCCGCCAGGCTCAGAGAGGAACAGGATGTCGCCCACGGGTCCCCGAACTGCGGCAGATCGATGGGAGACGTAGGCGTTTTTGTAGAGGTGCGCGGCGATTGGAAGCGCCGCCGCTCGTATCTGGGCCTCCGCAGGCGTCACCGGATCGTCCGAGTAGATGCCTCGGGCGAGCCGCACGAGCGATCCGCGTTCGACTCGTTTCGCGAGCATTCGCGAATGGGAAGTGGTTTCTGCGAGGTATAGCATTGGTCTGTTGTCGAAAAACTATTCCTTTGAATATAGTTAAGTCAATGGTTTTTAGACAGACTTACCAATAAGCAGATTAAGTGGTCTGCTCACCCCTCCATCGCCTCGGTGTGAAGACAGCGACCGCATGATCGACCGCCACGACGAAGCCCGTCGACTCCAAGAACTACTGGCCGAGGGGGAGCCGCGCATGGCGCTTGTCTACGGCCGCCGCCGCGTCGGCAAGACCTATCTGCTCAACCGGGTGTGGCCGGCCGACCGCGTCTTCTACTTCACGGCCGCCGAGACCACGGAGCGCCAGAACCGCACCGCTCTCCTCGAAGAGCTCGGGCGCTTCCGCAAGGAACCAGTAGCCGAGGCGGACTATCCGACGTGGCGAACTGTTTTCCGGCTCCTCCTCGAAACGAACACACCCGATCCGCTCGTCATTGTGCTGGACGAGTTTCAGTACCTGGGAGACACGCTCGCGGACGTACGTCGCGTCGCGTCGGAACTCAACGCGGTGTGGGAACAGAAACGGCCGGCGCGCCCCGTGGTCGTGGTCATCTCAGGTTCACACATCAAAACGATGGAGGCCCTCCGCGACGGTGGAGCGCTCTTCGGTCGCTTCCACTACACCGCCCGCATCCTCCCCTTCACCTACTGGGACGCGGCACAGATGACGCCCTATCCAGACCTGCGGGACCGGGTGCGAAGCTATGCCGCGTATGGGGGGACACCGCGCTACCTCGCCGCGATCCGCACGGAGGCGTCACTCGACCAGTGCATCCCCAGCCAGCTTTTGCACCCGCAAGGCGAAGTGCGGGCGCTGATCGAGACGGCGCTCAGCCAGGAGCGGGGCCTCTACGACGTCGCCAAGTATCAGGCCATCCTGCGAGCGATTGGCATGGGTCGCACGCAGTTCTCCACGCTCAAGGCTAAAGCAGGGATGCAGCACATGGCCGACAACGGGGTGCGGCAAATGCTCCGCAACCTTCAAGACCTCGGCTACGTCCGCGTCGAACGCAACGTCGGCGCGAAGAACACGGCGCCATTTTGGTATCGCATCGACGACGCCGCCTTCGCGTTCTACTACGCGTTTACGGCTCGCTACGAGGCCGCCTTGTCGCGCCACAACCCGCAGACGGTCTGGACGGACCACATCAGTGCCGAGTTCAACGCATATATCGGGCGTACCTTTGAGCGGGTCGCGGAGCAGGCATACACGCGGCTCACCGAGCCGCTCGGCCTTCCGCTCACGAAGGAGTGGGGACGATGGGAAGGGCACGACCGCGCGAAGAAATCGCTCGAGATGGACATTGTCGCGCCACTGATAGACGGGCGCGTGTTGACGGGCGGAGTGAAGTGGAACGCCGCGCCGCTGGGGGCCGAGTGGCATTACCACCACATGGCGATGATCGAGCGCCTTCGCGACTCGGGGGTGACGTGGGCGCATGCCGCTGCCAAGTCTGACGCCCCCCTCATCTGGGTCGCCGCCGGAGGCTTCACACCAGCGTTCGAGGCGGCAGTCCGCGCCGAACGGAAGGAAGTGTACCTGTGGACACTGAAAGACCTCTACCGGTAACTCTGCTCGGCGGCCGACGGCGTGGGTGGCTTCACCGATTCCGCCCTACCCTCATCCCCCTGTGTCAGGATAGTTGTCGCATGACCGGTGCACTGTCATCGGTACGTTGAACAACATCGTAGCAGGAAACCCTCTCGCGGTGGCTCCGCGAGGCGCATAGTGTTGGGGGCATGACCCAAGCAAAACGCCGGACCAAGTGGACGGGGGCCGAGAAGCTGCGCGTCGTGATCGCGGCGCAGAGCCTCAGTGAAACCGCAACTTCACCACCAACGAAGCGTCGTGGATCTCGTCGGTACGTGATGACGAACGGCCGCCTGTACGATGGTAGCACACGCAACGAAGTGTGGCCGAGCGCGAGAGCGCTTCCGCCACACTGTTGGTGGACGAAGGATCCACCGGCGAAGCGGTGATCCTCGTTATGACTTCACCTCCACGCCTGGCCCGCGATCTCGGCCTCATTGGACTCGCCGCCACGGGGATTTGCTCGATGATCGGGGCATCGATCAACGTGGTGCCAATCATGATTCAGCGAAATGTTCCGGGCATTGGTCCGTGGGTGTTGCCCGCGTTTGCGTTCGCCGCGCTCCCTGCCCTGTTGGCCGCGCTCTCGTACGCCATACTCGCCTCGGCGATGCCGCGTGCTGGCGGCAGCTACCTGTACGCGAGTCGCGCCCTCAACCCGTATCTCGGCTTTGTCGCTTCGTTCTCGCAGTGGTTCGGATTGTCAATCGCGATTGGCGTGGTGTCGTACATCATCCCGACTTTCCTGCGCGACATCGCCATGGCGGCCGGGTGGACCGACATGGCGGCGACACTGCAACAGAGCGGCGTGCGGCTGTTGCTGGCGATGGCGCTGCTGTGGGGTTTCGTAACGGTGAATCTGCGCGGACTTGGCGCCTACCAATCCACACTCATTCCACTCATGTGGTTGATGTTCCTTGCCGGTGCGATCGTCATTGTGGTGGGGTGGCATTTTACGCACACCGATTTTGCGGCCGCGCTCCTGCTCAAGGAGCAGCGCGTGCTACCCGTTGCGCCGGCGGCGCCGTTCAATTTGCGCATCTTCCTCTCAGCGTCCGCTGTCTTGTTCTCCAGCTTCATCGGCTTTGACGCCATCGCGCAGGCTGGCGGAGAGGCGCGGCATCCGGCTCGCGACCTTCCGCGCGCAATTGGCATTGCCGTGCTCGTCACCGCAGCGTTCTACTTCGCGTTTGCCGGTGCGGTGTACCACACCGTGCCGTGGTGGTTCATTGCCACTGAAGCACTCGCGCGCGACCTCACCGCGCCAGGGCTCCTGGGCTACCTGCTCGACTCAACTTACACAATTCTCATTGTGGCCGGTGCCGCGATTGCGCTTACCAACGACTTACCCGCGATGATTCTGTCGGTCTCCCGTTTGATGTTCGCCTGGGCGGCTGATGGCATATTCCCCGCGCGACTGGGACGGGTGCATGCCGTTCGCCATACTCCAACGGCAGCGATTCTGGTGAGCGGCGGCATGGCAAGCGTTGGTATCCTCGGCAGTCACTTTGCCGGCGACTTCTTTCTTGGCGTTGATCTTTTGGTTGTCTCGATGCTCGTGAACTTCCTGCTCATGTGCGTGTCGGTAATCGTGCTGCCCCGATCAAACCCCACACTTGCTGCCGACATGCGGGTGATACGCCAGCCCGCTGTGCGCACGCTTGTGGCCGTTGCGGGGACGCTCCTGCTCCTGCTGTTTCTGGCCGTTCACGTGTGGAAGGACCTCACGGCGCCCGTGACGGCGTGGTACTTCCGTTCCACGCCGGTCTGGGTGCTGGTGATGGCGGTCGGCACGCTCATCTATGCTCGGGAAGTTGCCGCACTGCGTCGGTCGGGTGTCTCGCTGGCGCAACGATTCTCGACGCTTCCACCGGAGTAGTGCCGCATGTCCTCGTTGACGCACCTCGTATGCTGCTGACCCCTGCACGTTATTCGCTCACGCCCGACCTGACGATCTCGCGTGTTATGACGGGGCTCTGGCAGGTGGCGGATCTTGAGCGTCACGGGCAACCCCTTTCGCTCGAACAGGCCGCCGACGCGTTGATGCCGTACGCCGTCGCCGGTTTTACCACTTTTGATATGGCCGATCACTACGGGTCGGCCGAGGATATTGTCGGTCATTTTGGAACGTGCGCCGGTGTTCCCCGGGTGGAGTTGTTCACGAAGTGGGTGCCGGAGCCCGGCCCCATCTCGCGCGAGCAGGTGCGAACCGCCGTCCATCGGGCGCGCACGCGCATGCGTGTGCCGCGCATTGACCTGTTGCAGTTTCACGCGTGGTCGTATGCGCATCCGAGCTGGTTGGATGCCGTGTTCTATCTCGACGAACTCAGGCAGCAAGGGCTGATTCGTCACCTCGGCGTGACGAACATGGACACCGCGCATCTTCAACTGTTGGTGGAGAGCGGCGTTCCTGTTGTCAGTAACCAGATTTGCTATTCGCTGCTCGATCAACGGGCGGCCGGGGCGATGGCGGCGTACTGCGAGTTGAAAGGCATCACGATCCTCGCGTTTGGCACGCTGGCCGGAGGGTTTCTCTCGGATCGCTGGTTGCATCAGGCCGAGCCGAACTGGGACGCGCTCGACACGTGGTCGCAAATGAAGTACGGACGTTTTGTGCGCGCGGCGGGTGGATGGGATGCGTTGCAGCGCGTCCTCCGCGTCGCCAGACAGATTGCTGATCGGCATGGTGTGTCGATTGCCAATGTCGCCGCACGCACAATACTCGATGCGCCGGGGGTGGGTGGCGTGATCATCGGCGCCCGTCTCGGGCAAAGCGCGCACATCGCCGACAACGCGCGCGTCGACGCGCTGTGCCTTGCTGAGGATGACCGTCACGCGATGGCTGACGTGTTGCAGACCCTGCAACGAATCCCAGGTGATTGTGGTGATGAGTATCGCAAACCGCCTTTTCTGACTGCCAGCGGCGACCTCAGCCACCATGTGGATGTATTCCCAGCGGCATATCCGGTGCAGGTGGACGCAGGCGGACGCCGGCGCGCGCTGTCCGGCACTGCATGGGAATCGTTGGCCGGCTACTCGCGCGCGGTACGTGTTGGTGATCGCATCCTGGTGTCCGGGACGACCGCAACGCACGGCGAGCGTGTTATCGGTGGCCGCGACCCGGCGGCTCAAACGCACTTTATCATCGACAAGATCACTGGCGCGATTGAATCGCTGGGCGGGCGCCTCGACGATGTGGTGCGTACGCGCGTGTACGTATCGGACATCGCCCACTGGGAGCCGGTGGCGCGCGCCCACGGCGTCCGTTTGGCCGGTATTCAGCCGGCGAACACGCTGGTGTGCGCCAAGCTTATTGGCGACGAGTATTTGGTGGAGATCGAAGCGGAAGCCATCGTTGGCACCGGATGAGGACGCACCGTCCCCTGCCGTACGGCGCGAGCCATGACCCGCTGCGGGACGCCGCGCGGCCTCCTCCGAAAAACAGTCGGCCTCGATTCGGACTCGTGCAGATTCTGCCACTGAGCGAGGAGACAGATACGTCGGCCAGCTCGCAGCCTGACGACAGCCCGCTTGCCGTGAAGGCGAGTCCGGTGAGCTGGCGCGCCACGCGGCGCGTGTGCGTGGCTACCATGAGATCCCCATCCCAGCGGTTGGCAGGAATGGGAACTGCGAGAAGGTCGTTCGCGTGAGCGGGTTCTTCGCGTAGTCGAAGACGTACGTAAACACGTTGCGCGCGTTGTACGCGTTAACAATCGACACGTAGGGTCGCCAGTGCAGTCGCCCAGTGCCTTCGCGAGTTGCGCTCACATCCAATCGTTGAAACACCGGAAAGCGGACCGCATTTCGTACACCACCGATTGGCTCCAACAGTTGATCGATCGTTCCCGATTCGAACGTGTTGCCAAGTCGGTTGCGTTGGCACCGCGTTCCGGTACGTTCAGGGCGCGCTGTCGCAGCGGGACCCACAGGGCCAATCGCGTCTGCTCCAATTACTGATTGTCCAACTATGCCGCCAAAGGGAGGAGCCCTGCTCCATGAGCACCGCCAAGGATGTGGAGACCGCCTTGCGTAAGCTGGCGAATAAGGAACGCGCAACCCAAATGCAACGATTCTTCAAGACTGGCCCCGGCGAATATGGCTACGGCGACAAGATGCTGGGCGTGCGCGTGCCGCAGCAACGCGCAGTGGCGAGACAGTTCAAGGACGTGTCGGTGTCACAAGCGCTCGCGTTGCTCAAGAGCCCGTGGCACGAAGCGCGTCTCACGGCACTCTTTCTGCTGGTGCACCTCTACCGCAAAGGCGACGCCGCACAACAGCGCGACGTGTTTGACGGCTACATGGCAAACCTCGCGCACGTCAACAACTGGGACCTCGTCGACAGTTCTGCCCCTTACATCGTGGGGCCATTCACGGCAGACAGTCCCATGCCGCTACTCAAAAGGCTGGTCACGTCGAAGAGCCTCTGGGACCGCCGAGTGGCCGCCATCTCCACCGCCTGTCACCTGTCCAAAGGTGAATCAAAGCCCACCGTGTTCGTGGCCACGGCGCTCATGAACGACCAGGAAGATCTCATTCACAAGGCCACCGGTTGGATGCTTCGGGAAATGGGGCAGCGCGTGGACAATGCCGCATTGCATGGGTTTCTTGACAAGCATGCCGCGGCCATGCCGCGCACCATGCTTCGTTACGCGCTGGAAAATCTGAATGCCTGGGACAAGGCCCGGTACATGGCCGCCCGAGTGACGGGCATTGCATCCAACCGAAAGCGAAACTGATGCGACTGCTAGAACTGCGGGTTCGTCCGTTCGAACAGCGAGACTTTGAACGACGTCAGCGACCGGAGCATCCTCCGGCCCGAGAGTTCTGCTGCCAACGCGTCCGGATCGGGGACATGAAGGTAGGCGTCCCAGCGGGCCGAGCACGCGTTGCGCCACCGTTCAGCTACGGCGGCGAGATCCGGTCGATCCAGCCGTCGCCCGTGTACATCCGCATCGGGCGGCCGGGTGCCTCAACAAATCGCACGACCTCACCCACCACGCCACCACCCGTCGGTGCGGTAAAGCGGAACTGACCGCCGCCGAGTGGAACGAGTTCTACCGGGTTGTCCACGTTGGAACCGTTGGGCGTGATGATGACAAGCTTCTGGTTGAGCAAAACCACCTGCGAGTCTCCGCCTCGGCCGCGATAGAGACCTGCGAACCTCGCCCACGCATTGTCCCACGCGACCACCGTCGGCTTCTTCGCCGCCGCTTTCGCCACCGCTGCCCCTACCGTCGCGATGAGCTGTCGCGCGATGTCGCCAGGGTTCGAATCGTTCGTATTTGTGAGAACGATGATGCCAACCTTGTCGTCGAGCTGGAGGAACGTCTGCGTGGTATTGCCCGGGTAGCCGCCGCCGTGGCCAGTCCACGTGCGATTGTTGATGCGGCTGATGTCGTAGCCGAGCCCGGAACCAGATGTCCAATTCTCCTCGACCGATCGCACGCGGTGCATCTCGCGCCACGATCCGCTGCTCACCACTTGCGCGCCGCCACGCGCGCCCGCGCGGAAGTTTGCGGACACGAACTTGGCCATGTCGTTCACGTTCGACGTGATGCCAGTGGCCGCCGCCATGCCGCGCGCGTCCACAAAGGGCAGCACTTCGCGAGAACCGTCGGGCATGCGGCGACCGTACGGAACGGCGAGGCCGCTCATGTTTTTGTCGACGCTCGATGACGTCATCGCGAGCGGCTGAAAGATGTTGCGATCTACGTAATTCGCCCACGACTGCGCGGTGATCTGCTCGATCACCATGCCGGCCACGGCATACGCGAGGTTCGAATACTTCCAGCGCACCGAGGGCGCGAACGCGGCCTTGCGGTCGACGTAGAACCGCTTGAGTTGGTCGGTTGTTGGGAACTCGTACGACACCCAATGATCGCTGACCTCGCGCTGCAGCCCGGAGCTGTGCGACAGCAGCTGCTCGATAGTGATCTGTCCGTCGTCGTCACCCGCCGGCGCGGCCTTGAACCAGGAGAGGTATTTCTCGACGGGATCGTCGAGGCGCAGCTTCCCTTCCTCGCGCAGTTGCATGATGGCGATCGCGGTGAAGAGCTTGCTGTGCGACGCCATGCGGAATTTCGTCTCCGGCGACATCGGGATCTTCGCCTTGACGTCGGCGTAGCCGAATCCCCTGGACCACACCAGTTGCTGGTCGCTCACCACGCCAACGACAATTCCGGGCAATCCGCGATAGGCGATCTGTCCGTCCATCCACGCCGAGAAGAGGCGCTCGGCGCCGAGCACGTCGGGGTCGTCGGCAACGTTGGTAGCGCGCGACGTGGGCGCGGGCGGCGGCGACTGCGCATGAACGGAGGACGACGCGAGGGCGACCGCGAGGGCGAGCATGCTCAGGAGGCGCGGGCGACGATCGGGGCTCAATGTCTTGTAGTCGGTCATCGAGGACTCGCTTGCTTCGATAGGGACAAGAAGGGAGAACCAGATGGACAACTTATCACGATGTCGCAATGATTGATCGCTTCACGCGCGCCCTGACAACTCGGTGGCGGAGCTCCGTCAGGCTGAGCGCTGGCGGGACGGGCTCCCAATTCCGTTTGCGAACTTTGCCGACGTCAAGGCGATCCGATGGCCGACCGAAGCCGGAGATCCGCTCGCCGATTGGCCAGCCCGCTTGAAGCGCCTCCCGCGAGGTACCGCGCAACGGCTGATCGACAAAGACCGTGGCGCGTGAGCCGTCGGGCAACATGCCACGTAAGACCGCACCGCGCCGTCGCGCGCGTGTCGCCGGGTTATCAGTCCATTACGGCGTTCGCAGTTGTTACGTTGAATCGAGTGCGTTGCTCGCGGCGTCGATGGCATCCATCTCGCGACGGTCGATGCGCTGGGCGAATCACCGTCCACGATCGTTGTGTTAACGCGTGATATTCGTGTTCGCTCCAATGCCTTGGCGATGGGGTTCGCTGTGGCGTAAACACCGAACCATCGTGCCCCCTGTTCATGAGCATATAGACGCACTCCTCGAACGCGCGCGCTCACGAATTCGCTCAATTACCGGGTTCTACCGACACCGCGGCATTTTGAACGCGCCAATCCTGGTGGAATAGCTCAGCGCATCCTTCTTGAGATAATCACCCACGTACCAGATGGTGCAATCGTCCACCGGATCGACCGCAGTTTGCGTATAGTCCTGCCATCGCAGCGTGTTCGTTTGCGCACCCTCGCCATTCACCAGCACCTGCTCACGAAGCGTCAATTGTCCCGGCGGATCCGACGCCAGCCGACCGGCGAATCGCTGACCCGCGAAATGCGGCGTGCCGCCAAACGAGTAGCCAATGCCGATGTTGCCGCGTGCATCTATGGCAGGGCTTCCCATCCAGCGATAGAACGCATCCGGTGCGTACGTGCCCTGCTGGTACAGCGTGATCGTGCGCGCCGAATCGCGGGCATTGATCCGTAGCTCGTACCACCGAACGCCGCCGCCACCTACTGCACTGTTCACCGAGTGCACTGCGACAATCGATTCGCGATTGCCGATGCGGCGATACACGACCCGCGCCATCAACTTGTCGCCTTGCGCATCCAGCCGGCGGTCGGTGCCAGGCTGTGGCACACAGCTTGTGAGTTGTCCGTCGCAGAGATAGTGATATGGGGCCACCGCGATCTTCGTGGGACCGGCAAGGCGCGTGCGCGATGGATCGATCCAGTCCACATGAAACGCCCACACATACAGGCCATCGTCTTCCATCACCTTCTTCAATTGCGCACCGCCGGTCGCAATCATGAGATTGGGCGCGCCGTTGGGTGGGAGCTGCTGTCCATCCAGATCGACGTTGTTCAGGAAGTTCACGTCGTCGATCACGATGCACTGCTCCGTGGCGCTCTCACCCTTCAGCATGCGCGCACGGTCCACCACGCAGGCATGCTTCTGGATGAAATCATCGCTCGTGCTGCTGGGCACGTAATATCCGTCGGGCCAGATGGCCGGCCGCGGATAGTCGGGAAAGAGCGGACGCACGAACTCGTAGCGATACCAGGGACCCATGGGATCGGGTCCGGTGCTGAGCGCGTAGCACATGGCGTACGAGCCGCTGTCGGGCGGCGCGGCTGGCGTGGTGCGGGTACCAGCCCCAGGCGCTTGCGTCACCGCGGCGGGCATGGTCACCGGTGGTTCGTACAAGCGAACGGCCGCACCAGGCTGCCCTTCCCGTCCAATCTGACTGCGTGCAGCCGGTTCACCGTGTCGTGGAGTTGGCGGCTCGTTTGCCCGTCGTGCACCGCGCGTGAATATGGGCATCACGATCAGCCATCGATCGGCCAACTGGTCGTATCGCACCACGGCATCACCGTTGTTCCGCAATTCACACGGTCCACCAAAGCCCTTGAACACGGTGTTCGTTGGCACCGAGCCGTACAGCGCTCGCCCTGTGGTGTCGAACAGCTTGCCCTTCTTTGTAAAGATGGCCAGCCGCGAGTTCACGGTCTGCACGATATGGTCGCGACCGACAGCCAGACTGTTGTCAGACGGATTGCGGGTGGCAGACGTACCGTGCGGCCCAGTGAAGCCCACGCCCAGTCCGTCGAACGACGCAACCAATCGCGCGGCCGGTCGGCGGCCCTGGGCGGTCTGCTCTATCGTTATCGGCAATGTAGCAATGGCAAGACTCAGCACGGCCATGAAACGCAAACGCATTGGCTCTCTCCGGGAACGCCGTGCATGTTGATGTGAACCGATTCGGCCGTATCGTCGCCGATACCACTGGCACGTCCAACGGTAATGCCGAATCACCGCCTTCGCACGGACCAACACCCCGGAACTCATGCACATCCGCCAGTACGTGTCCGCCTTTGGCGCCGCCGCGCTGTGTATCGCTACCCCATCAGGCGCGCAGCCGTCACGCCTGAGCAGCAAAGCGCCGCCGTCGGCGTTCACCGACCCGAATCGGGCCGCCAAGCTGGCCACGGCCTGGCCCGAGATTGATCGGCTCATGCGCGCCTTCGCCGAGCAGTCGCATGTGCCCGGCATTGCCTACGGTGTCATTGTTGACGGCACGCTGGCGCACGTTGGCGTGGCGGGATTGCGCGACGTGGCCACCAAAGCGCCGGTGGACAGCGTTACCGTGTTTCGCATTGCGTCCATGACCAAGAGCTTCACCGCAGTGGCCATCCTGCAACTGCGCGATGCGGGCAAACTGTCGCTCGACGTTCCGGCCGAACGGTATGTCCCGCAACTCGCCCGTTTGCGTTACGCCACCACCGACGCACCCAAAATCACCATCCGCGATTTGCTCTCGCACTCGGCGGGGTTTCCGGAAGACAATCCGTGGGGTGATCAGCAGCTCTCGCGCACCGAAACCGAACTGTCTCAGATGATCGAACGCGGTATTCCGTTCTCGACGTCGCCGAGTACTGGATACGAATACTCCAATTTTGGATTTGCCATTCTTGGTCGCGTAGTGGCCAGCGTGTCCGGCATGCCCTATGCTCAGTACATTCGCACAAAGGTGCTGCAGCCACTGGGAATGTCCGTGACAACGCTGCAGGCGCGTGACGTGCCAGCCAATCGGCTGGCGCATGGCTTCCGTCGCCAGGATGGCGCATGGCTGGAAGAAGCGCAGCTCCCTGATGGGTCGTTTGGACCAATGGGCGGCATGCTCACGTCCATCGCCGATCTCAGTAAGTGGGTGGGCTTTATGCTGGACGCGTGGCCGGCGCGTGATGGCGCCGAAAGGGGGCCGCTCAAGCGGTCGTCGCTCCGGGAAATGCAACAGGTGATTCGTTACAACGGCGGATCGGCCGTGCGCGATACCGGCAGCGCACCGCTGCTGAGCGCTGGCGGCTACGGCTATGGTCTTGGTGTGCGGCAGAGCTGTGCGTTTCGTGTGTCTGTTGCACATTCCGGTGGACTGCCGGGATTTGGTTCGCTCATGCGCTGGCTTCCCGAGCAGGGCGTTGGCATCGTGGCGTTGGGCAATCTCACCTACACGTCGTGGGGCAGTGTTGCGGAGAACGCACTGGCCGCGTTGGCCAGAACAGGCGGACTGGCGCCTCGCGTACCGCAACCGGCGCCAGTGCTTACCGAACGGCAATCACAGGTATCGCGGCTGATTGCCGGATGGAACAGCGCACTGGCCGACAGCGTGGCGGCGATGAATCTCTTTCTCGACGACTCCAAATCGCGCCGACAGGCTGCGATCGCGAAACTCGTTGCTGATGCGGGCGGCGCGTGTCGCAACGAGGGCAGCGTGGTTGCGCTGAACGCGCTGCGTGGCAGTTGGCGCATGCGCTGCGGAACAGGCGATCTGCGTGTCACGATCACGCTGGCGCCCACCGAGCCGGCGGGCGTGCAATTCCTGCAGGTCAGCGCAATGAAACGCGACGAGACGCTGGAGGCCGCGCCGGTGTGTCGATAGGGCGCTGCGCAGGAAGTGACTCAGGCGTAGCCTACCTCACTGCTTCACGATCTCCACGCGTCGATTCTGTGCTCGCCCAACCGATGTGACGTTTGGCATTGACGGTTTGGTGTCGCCAAGACCTTTGGTGATAATGCGAGCGCCGTTGACGCCGAAGTCGGCCACCAGTGCTGCTTTCACTGCCGCTGCTCGTGCATCACTCAGCGCCAGGTTGCTGGCGGCCGTGCCCACATTGTCGGTGTGCCCTTCGATCAGGATCTTGAGGTTAACGTGCTCTTTGAGCGTCGTGGCGATTTCCTTGAGCACCGGCCGTGACTCTGGCTGTACATCGGCCTTACCCGTGGCGAACAGAATGCCCTGCGTGGCCCATCGCCCCTTGGCCGCGAGCGCGTCGTACAACACGTCGGTTTCGCTCTCGGCCACGCGAACGCTGGTGATGAACACCGCCATTCCGGGTTCTTCAGTGCCGTTGACGAACACGCGAATTACAGAATCGCGTTTGAACGCGAGTTCCGGGATGTTGTGCAGGCGACGTTCATTCGTATACATCTTGAAGTACGCACTGTCCATCAACACGCGCACATGCGCCACGTGTCCGCGCAGTTGTGGCTGCATCGCATCGGGGATTTTCGACGCGCTGCTCCCCACGCCCAGGCCGCTGCCAATAATCAGCGAGCCCGACGGATGCCACACGACTTCCGCCGACTTTGCACCGCGGTCCATTGCCGCGCCGCCCTCGAAAGCCATGACTTCGTACCCGCAGCAATTCGCCTCTGGCGACAGAATGTCGATTTCGAGTGTGAAACGCTGCGGGAGTTGTTTGCCCACGGGGATGAGGAATGTCGATCGGCCGGTGCTGCGAAGCACCTTCACGCCGTCTCGCTCGACGACCTCCATCGGCCCGCCTTGCCATTTGAGCCCGCGTGCGAAATTCCCGACTTTGTCTTCGCTGAAATCGGAATAGAAGATCACTTTACTGCCGGGAATGAAGTCGTAGTTTTCCCAGACCTTCGGGTCGGCGCGCGGCGGCGCTGTTGTGGCTGCCGACGTGGTTCCAGCGGTCGGCGCTGCAGTGGGCGCTGCGGGTGCGGCGTCTTTCGCACGCTTGACAGAGTCGGCGGTGGCTTTTGCTTTCGCACTGTCCTCCACGGCCTTTTTCAGTTCAAGCGCCTTCTTCGCGTCTTCCGCCCGCTTCCTCAGGGCACCAAGACCCTGCGACGATGCCGACGTCGGAACAACCACCAGGGCGATCAGGGACAGCGCGACGAACCATGCAACCTTGCGCATGAGGCCTCCTTGAGAGACGGACGCGGGCCCATCGACAACATCTGACGCGAAACCCGCCACCAGAATCGTCGTGCGGAAGTTGTGGTCGCGCAAGAGCGCTCAGCGGACGAGCCGGCGGGCTTTTGAGAAGGACTGATTGCGAGGTATTTTGCGAAACTCCTTCCAACGCGAACGATTAATGTCCCTGATTCGAGCGTCACTCGCAGCTGTCGGGCTCTTCCTTACCGGCCTCAGCTGCCCCGTCGCCGCGCAGTCACCCGCCGGCGTTCTCATTCGAAACGCCATGATCATCGACGGCCGCGGCACACCGGCCCGGCGCGGTGACGTGCGCCTTGCCGGCGATCGCATTACCGCCGTCGGTCAGCTCACCCCGCAGCCTGCCGAGCGCGTCATCGACGCTCGCGGCCTCGCACTCGCCCCGGGGTTCATCGATACGCACAGCCATCACGATCGCGGACTGTTCGATGCCCGATCGGCGATCGCGATGGTCAGTCAGGGCGTTACCACCATTGTCGTTGGTCAGGACGGTGGCGGGATAAACCTTGCCACACTGTTCGCCCGACTCGACTCACAACCGGTGGCCGTCAACGTTGCCTCGTACGTTGGCCACGGCGCCGTACGACGCGCCGTACTCGGCAACGACTTCAAACGCCGCGCAACGGAGGCCGAAATCGCGCGTATGGCCGCGCTGGTGCGCGCGGACATGGCGGCCGGTGCGCTGGGGCTCTCGTCGGGTTTGGAGTACGATCCCGGCATCTATTCGGCGCCCGCCGAGGTACTCGCATTGGCAAAGGTCGCTGGAGACGTCGGCGGACGGTACATCAGCCACATCCGCAGCGAAGACCGCGACTTCTGGAGTGCGCTGAACGAGATCATCACCATCGGTCGGGTGAATCGAATGCCCGTGCAAGTGTCGCACATCAAACTGGGCATGCTCGATTTGTGGGGACAGGCCGACAGCGTGGTGCGCGTGCTCAACCGCGCCCGTACGGATGGCGTGCAGATCACAGCCGACATCTATCCATACTTGTACTGGCAGTCCAACCTCGGCGTGTTCTATCCCAAACGGAATTTCGCCGACAGCACGGAAACCGCGTTCATTCTCGACCACCTCACCGCCGCCGCGGACATCATTTTCAACACTGTCTCCGGCCATCCCGAATATCGCGGAAAAACACTGGCGCAGATTGCAACGATGCGAGGGAAGCCCGCCGCCCGGACGATGATGGACCTGCTGGCCGAACCAGGCGGTTCCGGAGCGGGCGTGGTGGCGAAGGGTATGGACGACCGCGATGTCGCCACGCTGATGCAATGGCCGTTCACGAATATCTGCAGCGACGGAATGTCCAGCGGTCTGCATCCGCGCGGCTTTGGCAGTTTTCCCAAAGTGGTTGGTCCGTACGTGCGCGACCGGAAGTTGTTTCCCGTTGAGGAAGCAGTACGCAAGATGTCGAGTCTGGCCGCCAGCAACGTTGGGGTAGCCAAGCGAGGATCTATAGAGCCGGGATACTTCGCCGATCTCGTGCTGTTCGATCCGGCATCCGTGACCGATCACGCGTCGTTTGAAACACCACAGGCACTCTCAACCGGTATTCAAACCGTCTGGGTGAACGGGGCAATCGTGTTCGACAGCGGCAAGCCTGCGGGTCGCTATTCGGGGCGGGCGTTGCGACGCGAAAAATGACAGGACAAAAACGTGGTCGTGCGCACGCCAGTCAGTCGGCCAATGCGAACGACACGTTGAAGCGACCCACCACAATTCGACGACCGGTCGCCGGCGTGCCCGGCACCGCCA
>JANOKE010001073.1:0-2756 GCA_031419135.1 Gemmatimonadaceae bacterium | reverse complement strand
CGCATGGACACCGCCGCGTCCCCGGCGCCGCGAAACGTTACATTGACCACAAACAGCATGAACGCCGTCCAGCTTCCACCAAGCATGACGCGCGCGAACATGGTCCCGGTGGCGAGCACATCGTCGCTCGCACTCATCAGGCGCAACAACGACGGCGCAAACAATGCGCCGACCAGTGCGAGCGTACCCGATATCACGGCGTTCCTTCTGCGGCTTACATGGCGAGCGAGAGGCGGGACTCCCCACCCTTTGTGAAGTGTTGTGAGTGGTCTGTGGTGGCGCGGCGATCCGCATTGGCAACGCAGCGCACGAATGGGTGCAAAGCGAGCGGCCAGCTTCCAGGGCGAGCCGACTTCACATGAGTTACTACGAGAGGCTGAAGACGTTCTCGACGAAAGTGCGCGTGCTGCAATCGTTCTCGCTGCGGCGGCGTTGGAAGCTGGCGCCAAAGCGTGCATTGGTGAGATGCTCCCGGAGGCAGCCTGGCTGCTGCGCCAGCGACACACCCCGCCAGCTTCTCAGCTCCTGACAACCTGCTTGCCTGAGCTGGGAGGAAGGGCCTTCGGCGGGGTGGTCCGTGCGCCTCCTCGCGATCCCGGCGGTGCGCCATTGTCCGGTGTGTGGCCGCGGCGCGCTCCGTCTTGTCGCGCGCTCTCGACGATCGCGAGCGCCCGGACAAATCCGGTCCTTGAAGTCAGCGCCGCTCGATTGAAAGTCCACGAGTCCAAATCGGCTCAGCCTCGCACCGGCGGATTGCCTTCAATACCCAGATTGCGCCGCGGCTGCACGCGACACGAATCTTTACTTCGTTATGCCGCGCTACCTGACGAGGTCTGCCACTGCATCTCAATGCGCCGCACCGATTCGGCGCATTCGCACGGGTACTTGCGCAGGGAACCGACGTCAACGGCAAGGTGTCATTCGCATCGATTTGTTTCGCAGATCACGCTGGCCACGGACAATGTGTTTTGCGACGGGTCGGCAGGTCGCGCTGCGATTCCCCGCGCTATGCGAGCGCGGAGCGCGCCGAGTTCAGCCGGAGCACGAGTTTCGCGAGTATTACACCAAGGACAATTCCGCAGAGGTCCCATTGCAAGTCTTCGGCGGTGTCATGGAGACTCCAAATGCGCTGTCCTCCAAAGACGAGTTCGTCCCATAATTCCAGCACCTCGTAGAACGCGGACAGGCTAAACATCGCGCTGGCGGCGCAAAACGACGAAAGACCCAGTGGCACGCGAAGCCCGGCTCTCTCGCACCACTCACGTGCGATCCAGATGACCAGTGGCGTCGCGAGTGTCTGTACGAGCAAGTGCGCGAGTTCATCGAAGCGAATCGGGCCCACCATTGTGCCGTACAAATGGAAAAAGTTGCCGAGTGCGTCGACTTCAAGTGCGACCACGACGAGTATCATCAGCGACAGCGGGATTCGCAGCGCAAATTGATTGCGCACATAGCAATACGTGACGGCGAGAAAGCAAACGACGAACGCGCTGTTGAACGCGAGCGACAGGTGCGGCGTCTTAACGAGAAAGAGCGCGCCGGAGAGAAAGACTGAGCACGCCACCGCAATAGCCGTAGCGCGAGACCATGGTCTATCTAAGAGACGCCGTAGGAGCAAGGCGCGATCGCTCAACAACTCACGCTGCCGTCGCATTACGGGATGGTCTTGGTGCGCGTTGTCTTCGTCGCCGCTGCGGTCCTGGGCATGATGGGCTACTCCTCTCGGTTAGTGTCAGTTCGACTTCAACCGGAAGTGTGTTGCGGCATTGCGAGGTTGCAGGATAAGTCGCGAACGCCGCCGATGTGGAAACGGAACTCCATGGGTGGTGGCGGGTGCTCGGTGTATCGAATCTGTTGCCGTCTCGACTCGCTGTCGAGAGCCCGCCATGGCCCGCTACAAGTCCCTCGATACTAACCCCCAGTTCTTGAGCGTCGACCTCGCGCGCCAGCTGCTGCCGGGCACCCTTGAGCATGCGCTGAATCACTTGCTCGATCACGAAGTGGATCTGGCGCACTTCGACGCCCGGTTCCGGAATGACGCCATGGGCGCGCCCGCGTACCGCCCGCGATGTTGCTCAAGGTGGTGCTCTTCGCTTACTCGCAGGGCATTGTGCGCAGTCGGGCGATTGAACGGGTGTACAAGGAACACGTGACGTTCATGGCGTTGTGCGGGCTGACCGCGCCGCACTTCACGACGATCGCGCACTCTGTCAGCCCGCTTCGCGACGACCTTGCGCAGGTCTTTGCGGCGGTGCTCCCGGTCTGTGACGGTCAGGGGCTGATCGGGCGGGAGATGTTTTGCGATGGACGCACCCCACGGATCGCCGCGGTCCGACGGGCGGTCTCCGGAAGAGCAGTCGCACGGACTACGAGAGCACGAGAATGGCAACGGACAAGGGCGTGATTCAAGGCTACACCGGTATCACATCGAAGCGAATCTTGCCGCACTCGCGGCCCTCGAGATCCCCGCGCTCATCGCCGACCCAGACATGCGGCAGCGCAACGAACGGTCTGCCGCCCGTGACCACCATACGAGCGCGCCGGATCCGTTGCATGATAAGACGCGCGAGCCGACGCACTCGCTCCCACTGTTTGCACCGAGCGAGTTCACGTATGATGCGGACGCGTGCGCGTGTGTCTGTCCGGCCGGGAAGTCGCTGTATCGCAAAGGCTTCAGCAACGTGACCAACGGCTATGTGGGCGAACAGGCGCTCGCTCGGGCCAACGTCCAGCCGCAGCCGGAGTACTTCACGAAT
>JANOKE010001072.1:0-1311 GCA_031419135.1 Gemmatimonadaceae bacterium | reverse complement strand
GAAGCTCCTGGAACCATCACCATCGCCGACCTCGTCCATTCTCAGCGGTGGTCTCTCGCGACATTTGTGAGTTGCCGAATGGCAAACCTCTCTGCGTCGGTGGTGCGCCTGCGCCACAACCTGTGGTAAACAAGAAATACTTCAGTCCGCCACCTGCTGAGTTCATGATCAATCGAACGATGACGCTCATCCTTGTCGTATTGCGCTCCATGTGCAGCGCGTGGACCCTCACGCGAGGCCGCTCCACTCACCAGGTACGGGACATCGCAATGCCCACTGAGCTCCATCTCACGATCAGCCAAATGGCGGTGCAGGTTTGTCTGTTTGTAATCGCGGCCATAGCGATCACTGGCGGGTCGGTGCAGATGTACCTCGGTCAACCCGAGACCGCACCGCGCCCCGAATCGTGCCCAGGAGGGTGACCGCGTATGCATCGTTTCTCAGATGTATCAACTGTATCAACAAGGGCCTTCCTGAACCGGCCGAGCATGCAGCGCTAACGTGACGAAATCAGCGGAGCTGTGGCGGTGAGGTTGGCTCGCGTAGCGCCGCGCGCTTTGCAGCGGTCACTGCAGATGCAGCCCCGACACCGCCCAGCGCACCGCCAACTATGCCGAGTCCCGCCAAAGGAAGAACCGCCATCAATGGCGCACCAGCAAGGAGGCCGAGCGCCCCGAAAAGTGCCGGTGGCGCGAGCCCGCCGAGAATTCCCCACGCAGCCATGCGCCCGGCGTGAAGCTCACCGACCGACCGTCTGCGCTCGGCACGTGCGATAAGCAGTGACATGACGATACCGGAAATCGCGCCCACTATCGCGTACATGAACCCGAAGCGGAGTGCTGCGGAGAGTGGAGATTCTCCGATGATCGCTGCCCCGCGGAAGGCGCCGAGCAGACCACCAATCACGGCCCACGCGATCGCAGCGAGCGTGGACAACTTTGCCAATGCGCGGAACTGCAGCGTAACTGCCATGGAGTCCTCCGTTGTCGGCAACGCGTACGATTTGAGTTCGAAGCATACACCACGCTGCCCGAGCAAGAACTCGGCACGGACGCACCATCACCGTGTCTCTTCACGCGGCGCGACGGTCGGATAGCGCCGCAGGATATCCGCGATGCGGGTGTGTCCCTGCCGTTCCGCCCACGACATAGGCATGGCCCATGGCGCCCCGGCCGCGAACTGATCCGCGCCGTTGTCGAGCAATAACTCCACCAGCGGAAGCTGCCCGCGTCGAGCGGCCACGCCGAGCGGAGTGGATCGATACTCATCATCAATGGCATCAACAGTCGCGCCGTGCGCGAGCAGCAGCTT
>JANOKE010001071.1:0-1338 GCA_031419135.1 Gemmatimonadaceae bacterium | reverse complement strand
CTCACATGTCCCATCCACGGGCTGCAGCGCGAGATCGATCTCGTGCGCCTGCCCACGGGTGAACCGTTGTGTCCCCATTGCTACAAGGAGGCCGTCCATGGCTACATCGATTGATTCGACGCTTGAAGGGCTACGCAGTTCCATGCGCAATTCCATGACCGGCAGGTCTGGTGGCGGCGGCCTTACCGGCGGCGGCGGTGGCGGAATTCGCCGACTGTTGCTGGCGGGTGCCGTTCTGCTGGTGGGGCTGTTTATCATCAAGCCCATGGTGGCGTACATCGAACCCGGTCACGTGGGCATCGTGATTCATCGTGGCGGCGGTGGTGTCGATCCGCAGCCATTGGGTCCTGGCTTCCATTTGCGCAATCCGGCGATGACGGCGATTCAGGCGTATCCGACGTTCATGCAGACGCTGGTGCTGACGCGTGACCCGACGGAAGGTTCGCCCAACAACGATGAGATCAATGTGAACTCGATAGAAGGACAGCCCTTGTCGTTGGATGTGTCGATGTCCTTCGAACTCGATGGAGCGAAAGTGCCAGCGTTGTACACGACGTTTCGCACGGATGTCCAGACGATCTCGCACGGCTTCATCAAACAGGCGATTCGCCAGTCGTTGCAGGAAGTGGTGGGCAACGAAGAGATTGCGGCAATTCTCGGACCCAAGAAGGCTGAGGTGGTATCCCGGACGCAGACGCTGCTGCAGAAGAAGCTTGACGCGTACGGTATTCAGGTGCGGCAGTTCACCCTTAACGAGTTCCGCGCGCCAAAGGCGGTCATGGACGCGATCTCGCTGAAGAACGTGATGCAGCAGCAGTCGCTCACCGCCCAGAACGAGTTGCAGAAGAACACCTTTCAATCGCAGGGCGACAGTATCAAGGCGATGGGACGGGCGAAGGCGATTTTGGCGGAGGCTGAGGCGCAGGCGAAGGCCAACGACTTGCTGTCGCGAAGCATCACGCCAACGTTGGTGCAGTATGAGATGGCAAAGCGCTGGAACGGACAGATGCCTCAGGTCACCGGCGGGGCGATGCCGATGCTGCAGTTGCCAGGCACCGTCAAGCCAGAGTAGCACCCTTTTCAAACGGACGATTCATGCCGCAGATTGCGTTTGATGCGATGCCGGACTCGGCGCGCGTGTGGGTGTTTGGAGCTGCAGCGCCGGTGACGGGCGCTGCAGCTGCGGCGTTGCTGGCTGCCGTCGATGCGCATCTCGCGCAGTGGGCGGCCCATGGCGCACCGCTGGTGTGCGCGCGGGAATGGCGCGACGATCAGTTTTTGGCGGTGGCGGTTGATGAGGCGGCCACCGGTGCGTCAGGATGCTCGATTGACGGACTG
>JANOKE010001070.1:0-7312 GCA_031419135.1 Gemmatimonadaceae bacterium | reverse complement strand
ATGGCGCACATCAAACCGTTCGGCGCGGCCGGGGCGAGAGCGGCAACAATGCGGTCCAATCCAACCCCTGACTGAACGTCTTCTCGTCGACAAAAAACACCACCGCGTGCCGGGGCGGCTCCAGGTAGATGCCGATGACATCGGCGGCACTCGTTTCGAAGTCCGGATCGGGACGCGTCTTGTAGACGTCCTGACATTTCTGGACCTGGTGCTGCCGACGGCACCAATACGGCAGGCGATCCACGGCCTCGTGGACAACCTGGCGGCGCACAATTCCAAAGCCGTGCAGGCCTGGCTGGACGCACACACGCTTACACCCCGACGTTCAATAGCTGGCTCAATCAAGTCGAGAGCTGGCTTGCGCGCCGGGACCGATTGCTTAGCGGAGGAGATAAAGCGTGCGCACCTGCTCCGCGATTTCCGTCATCGGCAGTTCGACACCGATGAACAGCGCCACCGGCTGCGCATCGGCATGCGGCGACGAGGGATCGAGCAGCACCCGCTTTCGGCTGCCGATGCGATTCCACACAAACATCGACGTCGGCTGATCGCGGAAACGCACGAGTCCCTTGGCGCGCACGACATGGTCAGGCAGTGCGCCCACGAACGCGTGAAACGCGGCGCGGTCAACCAACGACGGCAACGGCAGCGTGGCACTGGCGAACGGATGGGCATGCATGCCCGCATGCGTATGCAGGTGAGCAGCGGAGTCCGAGGCGACCGGCAGCGATGTCACCCGCGTGAAGGTGTCGCGCGTCTCCACCGACAACGCGGCCAGCAACCCGGCAAATAGCGCGGGCGTGGTGAGTTCGGCCCGCGGATTGACCTGTCGCACACTCGCCTGCACGACATCCATTCGCGCTGGCTTGAGACGATCGGTCCAGTTGAGCATCACGTGCGTTGCTGTCCGAGCCTGCGCCGCTTCAAGGGTGTTGTGCCACCAGCGACGCTGCCAACGTGATGCGTCAATCACGGTGACTTGCAACGGGAGTGTGAACTGCGCGAGCCGGCGATCCATGGACAGATAGCCCAGGAGTTCATCAGCTTCGGTTGCCCCGTTGGCCTCGATCAGCATCACGTCGCCCGGACGGCCCTCCACCGCATGCAGGGTGTCCATGAGCTCGCGCAAAGAGGTGCAACACACGCACTCGCCGTTGAGCGGCGTCACCAACGCATCGAGCAGCGCCAAACGCGCCGCATCGATGTCGGCGTTCGCGAAGTCGTTTAGAACGACGCGCGGGCGCAAGCCACGCGCATGCAATTCCGGAATGACGTTCGTGAGAAAGCGGGTCTTGCCGGCGCCGAGGAAGCCGACCAGCAGCGCCAGCGGGATCACGACTTCAGGCGCCTACCCGCAGCACCTCGCGCGCCTCCAGGCGCAGCACGCTGCACACGGGATCGCTGGCCTGTGCGGGCAGGGTCACCACCACGCCGTTGTCGACGCGCTGCATCGGAAGCGTGTCCAGCGCCGATGCGCCCATCATCGTTGCCCGCGACGGGAGTATCCGGAGTCCGGGCAACAGGAGCTCGCGTGTCGACGGCCAGGCAGAAAGGAACACGTTGATGCGATCGCCCAACGGTGACTTTGTGGCACGCATCGACGCCGTATCGAACGGAGACGCCGATGTGCCGTGAATGGCGTCACCATGACGATCCATCCACTGCGCGAGTCCGCGCAGGCGATCGACACTTTCGGGCGGGATCTCGCCGGTAGCCATCGGTCCGACATTGAGCAGCAGGTTGCCCCCCTTCGAGGCGGTCTCCGACAGCATGGAGACCAGCTGTGGCACCGTCTTGAAATCGCGATCCGCGCGGTTGTAGCCCCAGTTCTGATTCATCGTGATGCACGATTCCCAGTCGACACCGGGAAGGCCGCGCGCCGGAATGTTCTGTTCGGGCGTTCCGAAATCGCCAATCGCGCCAATGCGCGCGTCTTCCATGCCGGCACGATTCGGCGCGACACGGTTGTTCACCAGCACGTTGGGCTGCAGGGCGCGGCACTTGTCGGCCAACGCGGCGCCCAGCTCGCGCGTCCAGGTGCTCTCCCATTCGCCATCAAACCACATGACGCCGATGTCTCCGTACAGCGTCAGCAACTCCTCAACCTGCGCGTGCAGAAACTCCACGTACTTTGTAAGCGCGGCGCCGTTGGCGGGGCGTTGCGCCGCCTCCCAATCGCGACGGGGCAGGTAGTCCGTGTGGTGCCAGTCCATGATGGAGTGATACCAGCAGGGCACCACACCATGCCGACGGCAGGCGTCGGCCACCAGCCGCATCATGTCGCGCTGGTCACCAGTGCGGGACACATTGAAATTGCCCTGCCGTGATGGCCACAGCGCGAAGCCGTCGTGATGCTTGGTGGTGATAACCAGATAGCGCATGCCGGCCCGCGCGGCCATGCGGGCCAGCGCATCGGCGTCGAATGCGGTGGGCTGCCAACGCATGAGGAGCTTGTCGTATTCGTCCAGCGGGATCTTCGCGTTGTTCCGGATCCACTCGCCGTAGTTGGTCTTCCCGCCCCATTCTCCGGCAAGAATCGCATAGAGGCCCCAGTGCACAAACATCCCGAAGCGCGCCTCGCGCCACCATGCCATCCGGTCGGCGACGGGAGTGTCGAGGGCGACGGCCGGAGCACCCAGCGACCAGTCGGCAGGTTGCGCGGCCAGCCGCGAGGCGCCGGCGGCGGCAAGCGTGGCCAGCGCGCTTGAGCGGAGAAAATCGCGACGTTGCATCATGGGGAAATGCTACCATCGCAAGTCTCAGCAGGCCAGCCACCAACGGGCCTTGACCAGGAAGACGTTGTCCGGTGCCGATGGGACACGGCGCCCAAACGGATCACTACCCGTCTGCAATCACGCGGACCGTGGCGATCAAGACGCGCCGCCGGCCGCTCGATCGACCTCGTCCTGCCGACGTTGCGCTTCCTGCCAATCCACGGCGGGCGCCACGTCGTGATCCTCAAGCGCCAAACTGGCCATCGCGCGCTCGATGACGGGGGCGCCCAGTGCCTCTGGCAGCGCCTGTCCGAATGCCAACTCGGCCCGTCGACACAGTCGCTCTTCACGCGCCATGTCCTCACCATCACGATGGGCGCCCATGGCATTCACCCGCGCGTGTATCCCTTCGTGCACAATCGATGACGCCACCGGGGCCGCCGTAATATCGCGACGCGCCAGAAACGTAAGTTCGGTGATGATCACGCGCTCACCAGGCAGATAGGCGCCGCGACAGGCGAAACGCTCAACGCGAATCGCTTTGATATCGCGCTGCAGATGTCGCAAGCGCCACGGCTGATGCGTGGCGATGAGTCCGAGTGTCTCGGACAGACGCTCCACCACATCGGCCGTCGCGATGTCGGCTCGCGTATTACTCACCAGGACGGATACGCCGTGAATCGTGAACGACTCGATCATGACAGAGTAGGAAGTCGGAAGTCGGAAGTAGGAAGTACGGTCTACTGCAGTAAGAAGTACTTTCTACTGCAGTAAGAAGTACTTTCTACTGCAGTAAGGAGTACTCTCTACTGCAGTAAGAAGTACTCCGTACTGAAGTAAATGTACTTCCGACTCCCGACTTCCTACTTCCTACTCTATCCAGCCGCGATTACTCCTACCACTCCCACCACCGCCACCAGCAACGCGCCCGGAATCGCGAATCGGAGCCATCGCGAAAAATCGACCCGCGCACCCAGCAGAGTAGCCAACAGCGCGCCGTTCGTAGGTGTCACCAACTCGGTCAAACCCGCGCCGGTCTGATATGCAATCACCGCCGCGTCGCGCGAAATTCCCGATAGGTCGGCCAATGGCGCCATCAGTGGCATGGTCAACACAGCCTGTCCGCTGACCGACGGAACGGGCACGTGGATCAGCGCCTGCATCGGAATCATGAGGAGACCCGCCGCAATACCGGGCGCCTTGGCCAGCGGTGTGGCGAGTCCGTACACGATGGTGTCCATGACATGTCCGTCGGTGAGCACTACGCTCATCGCGCGCGCCACGCCAATGAACAAGGCGGCCGGGAGGAGCCCTTGCATGCCCTCAAGGAACGCCACCGCCGTCGCTGACACGGCGAGTCCGGAGACGAGACCCACTGCAAAGCCCACCACGAGGAACATGGCCGACAGCTCGTTAAAGCCCCAGTCGAGTCGCATCACGCCGTAGACGTACGGAATGAAAGGCAGCACCACGAGCGCGAGCAACGTCACGTCGCGACCAGTCGCTGGCGTCGAGGTAGGCATCGTCACATCGGGACGCACGTCGTCGCGCGAGGTCATGAACAGCGTCCAGGCAATCCACACCGTCACCGCCGCACCCAGCAGGCTGAAGCGCAGTGCTGGAATCGTGAGCGGTGGCAGTTCGGCGAAGCGAAGCGCAATGCCCGTCTGGTACGGATTGGTCGGACCAAACGCCGAGCCGATCGCGGCCGCTCCCACGCTCATGGCAAGCGCGGTGATCGCGCCAAATCCCAAACCGCGACTCAATACCAGCAGCACCGGTATGAGCGCGATGATTTCCTCCTGCATGTTCTCGAGCGCACCCAGCGTTGCGAACGCGATACTGACGACGATCACAACCATATACGGACGTCGCGTGCGTCCCACCAAAGCGCCGACCAGACGCGCCAGTGCGCCCGTCGCATCCAGCAGTGCGAACGCGCCGCCAACAAAGAGCACCGTGAGGATAACGTCCGCACCGGCCACGAATCCCTTGGGCACGGAGAGCACGGCTGCCATCACGCCAACGGGTGCGGCATCAACGGCCTTGTATGTCCCGGCTACCACGATCTCGCGTCCGCTCGCGGCATCCGTGCGCCGCTCGTAGGCACCAGCGGGAAGAATCCAGGTGAGCAGTGCGGCGACGGCCACCCCGCCCAGCAGCAGGATCAGCGGGTGCGGAAGTCGAAGCGTCATGGAGAGGGGCAAGGGGCAACCACGTGGGAGCAGGCGCCGAATATCGCCTGTGGGCCGAAAGCCGCAACTCTCTGATTGCGCGCGCTCGATCAGCGAACCTTGCGAACGTTACCGCTTGAGGAGAAACTCCAGCGGAATGTCGGCGCGCTGACGCCACGCACGCTCGGAGTGATCCGCTCCCTCGAACACGCGTGTCACGAAGCGCCCGGTAATTCGCTGATCGCGTACAGTGAGATCAGCGCGCCCATGCTCGATCCCATCAGGAACGTGTCCTCACGACCGGGCTTCGTGCGATAGGTCCCTGAACCGGCAGGATCGACTGCGCCGCAATTCGCAATGTGGGCGCAACGCCGCAACACAGATACAGCCCGACCATCACCGGCAGCGATCTCTGACGCCGCATGTTACAGGGTCTCGGTGGGGAGCACGTTCCAATCGGACGGGAATCCGAAATTCCCGCCCGGAAGGACCCAGTAACAGGTAGCGCCACTTCCGCTCAACATCGCAAAGGAAGGCAATAGGCTGCCAGCGAAGCAGTCCTGCGCAATTTCTTTCACGATTGGCAATACCATCGCCACGCCGGCATGCATGGCGGGCACCACGCGCTCGAAGTCATTCTCCGCGATTTCGCCAAGGTGCGCCCAGCTCGAGAACGCCGCCAAATCGTACTCGCGTGCGCGCACTGGTTCATTCTCGGCCTCCCGCATCGCGGCCAACGCACGGTAGGCGGCGCCCGTGTTCACGCCGTCGGTAAACGTGAACAGCACGACCTGCATGACGGGCAGTGGCGGCAACACGAGCAAGCGGTCGCCGCGCCCCCACGCCCAGGCACGTGACGCGCCGGTCACGAGAAATGGCACGTCGGATCCCAACTGTCCACCGAGCTCCAGCAGTCGCGACGCGCCGAGCGGGGCAGGGCTCATGGCCTCCATCGCACGCAACACCGCGGCCGCATCGGCACTGCCGCCACCCAGTCCGCCGCTCACCGGGATCTGTTTGTCAATCACAATCTCCCAGCCGGTTTCCCATCTGGCTTCCCGAGCGTACAACTCGGCCGCGCGCCAAGCGAGATTCTGCGGTACCGCACCAAGTCCAGCGGTGGGCATCGCGGGACCATCACACATCAGTTCGCGCGCGTTTCCGCCAACGCGCACGGTGACCGTGTCGTGCAGCGCGAGCCGTTGAAAGAGTGTTTCAATACCGTGATACCCGCTCGCCTCACGCGACAAAATGCGCAACACGAGATTGATTTTCGCGTGCGCGCGTTCAACCCGCGACGATGCCGATAGGACAGGAACGGACTCCATCAGGTCGGCGGCGCCGTTTTTGCCGTTGTCACGGCCGCCACGCTCAGTCCCAGCTTCACGAAATACAGCGCGCCCAGCACCGTGATAGGCACAAAGGTGAGCAGGTGGTACCCGATCGCCCAGCTTACGGCGAGTTCCTTCGGGACACCGTACACCGCGAGTCCCGTCGTGGCGGCAATTTCAAACACGCCGAAAAACCCAGGCGAACTGGGAAGCGCGACGGCAACCCCGATCACGCCCTGCAGAAACAGCGCAGCGGAGAATGGGACGTGGATACCGACCGCTTGGAATCCCAGGTACACCGCGAGGGCGTTCACCAGCCAATGCAGTGCTGCCCAGACAAACACGATCAGGAATCGCCGCCCGTCTTTCAACACGGCCAGTCCGCCAACACCGTGCTCAAACAAACGCACCAGCAATAACTCGTGCCTGGGCACCACGCGTCGCGCGACCGCACCCACCACGTCCATCACCCGTTCGTGCTGCAGGACGATCGAGTAACACAGCACCAGCAGCACCACCACCAGCAATATTCCGCCGGCCGCGACCTGCGGTACTGTGCGGCCGGCGAGTCGTACGTCCGGTGGGAACATCGGATCGAGCATCGCACCGAACATCATCGCCAACAACACGATTGCATCGAAAATGCGATCGACCGCCAGTGAACCGAGCGCCGTCGTGAGTGGCACGCGCGGGACTTCGCGGGTGAGGGAAAACGCGCGCGCAAACTCGCCGGCCCGAAGCGGAAACACGTTATTCATCATCACACCAATCGCGGTGCTGCGCCACAACGGCCCGAAGGGGATCGTCCCGGCCGTCGGCTCAAGGATGGTGCGCCACCGTCGCGCGCGAAGCGGAAAGATGCCGGTGGCGACGACCGTGCATACGATGAACAGCAGCCAATTGGACTGGCGCAGCACATCCCACACGTGAACCAATGGCACGCCGCGCAGCGTCCACCACAACAGCACCGCACTGAGCGCCACACCCAGCGCGCTCTTCCAATCCAGCTTCACCGTCGGTTTACGTGGTGACCGCGAGATCCAGCAGGTCGCTCAGTTCCTCGAACAGCGCGTGCGCTGACGGCTCCGCCAGC
>JANOKE010001069.1:0-3590 GCA_031419135.1 Gemmatimonadaceae bacterium | reverse complement strand
CGCCAACGCAGAGCCGTGCATTCTGGGCCAGCCAGCCCATCAACGCGAGCGTGTTGCTGCTGTCCAAGGTGCTTGTGATAGCGGGCACGGTGCTCGTCTTGCCACTGGTGGGACAACTCGTCGTGCTACAGCACTATCGTGTCGGGTCCGCAAACGCGGTATTGTTTCTGGTGAACGGTGCGTGGATGTATGGCCTGTGGCTGCTGCTCACGATGGTTACTGCCGCCTTCTCGAAACGCCTCGCCGAGTTTCTTGGCGTAATGATTGTGGTGCCCGTTGTGCTCGTCTTGCTCGGGAACGTGCTCACCGGAACACCATTCCTCATAGCGTCGCAACTTCCCGGCGCCCCTCTTGCGCTGCTCACAGGCGCTGCGGCGGCGGCAATGTTGGTGTTGGCGTACCGTCGTCGCTCGGCACATCGCGCGTGGTTGGTTGGTGCCGCCTCGGTTGTGAGTGCCGGGTTGACTGCGTACAACGCTCCGACGGCGCGCGCGGCCGTCGAAATGGCCGCCGCAAACGTTCCGCCCATTCACATCGCGTTCGACTCCACCGACTTGGGACCACTGGAATCGGGTTTCGAACAGGCGTTGCGGGTCACGGGCAGCGGGATGCTGCCGCAGTACCGCTACTGGTTCTACGCCGACTCAGCATTCACCGTGTGGGAGAACGGTCGTCGCGAACGGCTGATTCTTCAGACATACGGCGACTACGCGCCGCAGTTAAATACGGTCGCCGAAATGTTTGGCGGTACTCCGGTCAGACAGCACAGCAGCGACGCAGGCCACCTTCGGGCAGTTCACGTCGCAGGTGCAATTGAATCGCTTGCTGCCGAGCGCGTGGCGTCGGCCAGCGACACCGGTCGACTGGCGCTTCAGGACGGCGAAGTAGCCATTGAGATACATGGAGGACAGTCGTCAGCGCGCGGTCCATCAGTGAGCGTGACACAAATCGTTGGAGATTCGTTTGACCCGAACGAGCTGTATCGCATGCGTCGACGGTACAGCGTGCGGCGCGTGTTGTCCGACCAGGCCGACACTGCCGACGTCCGCCTGAATCAGTTCAGCTACCAGCAAACGCTGCTGATGCTGCCAGGTGCGAAGCGCGTGCGCATGGACTGGAGCCAGGACGCCCCGCGGTCGGTACAGCGACCGCAAGCGTCACCACCGGGTACGCGGCTGGAACTGCTCCGCTGGAACGTGGTCGCACGATATCCGATGTCGGTCGAGCGCGTGGTGCCCTGAGCGTCCGAAGCGGCAAGGATGAGGCGCATCCTCCCTTCCGCGCCAAACGGAGTTACCATCTCCGGCATGAAACCCAAGGAACTCACCCTTCGCGGCCTGATTCTCGGTGTGCTCATCACCACCGTGTTCACCGCCGCCAACGTCTACCTCGGCCTCAAGGTCGGGCTCACGTTCGCGTCATCGATTCCCGCGGCCGTGATCTCGATGGCCATCCTGAGCGCCGTGAAGGACTCATCGATCCTCGAGAACAACATCGTGCAGACCGTCGCCTCGGCGGCGGGCACGCTGTCGGCGATCATCTTCGTGCTGCCGGGACTGGTGATTGTTGGTTGGTGGACAGGTTTCCCGTTTTGGCAGTCGTTCCTGATTTGCGTGAGCGGCGGCGTGTTGGGTGTGCTGTTCACCATTCCGCTGCGTCGTGCGCTGGTCACAAACTCTGATCTGCCGTATCCCGAAGGCGTGGCCGCAGCGGAAGTACTCAAGGTGGGATCGAGCGCTCGCGGTGAAGGCGTGGCCGACGCCAGCGAAGCGCGCGAAGGACTCACCGCCGTTGTCCTTGGCACCGTGTCTTCGGCGGGGTTGGCGATTGTCGCGGCAACGCGCCTGCTTGCGGCCGAGGTGAGCGGTGTGTTTGGCGTGGGTGCGTCGGCCGCCAGTGGGTACAGTGTGGCATGGTCACTGGCCCTGTTTGGCGCCGGTCATCTGGTGGGCATCGCGGTGGGTATGGCCATCCTTACTGGATTGATCATTGCGTGGGGCGTCGCGGTGCCCATTCTCACGTATCTGAGTCCGGCCGCCGATGCCGCGTCGCTTACGTCCAACACCATGACCATCTGGCGCACGCAAGTGCGCTTTATCGGGGCCGGAGCCATTGGCGTGTCGGCATTGTTCACATTGGCGACGCTGGGAAAGCCGGTCATCGCGGGTCTGGTGAGCACGCTGCGCACATCGCAGGCCGTTGCTACCGGAGATGATCTGGACCGCGATATCTCGGCCCGGTGGATTATCGGGCTTACGATCGCCTGCCTTGCGGTCAGCGGGTGGCTGGCCTGGACCTTTGCCAGCAACTCCGCCTTGGCGGAACACGCCGTGGCGCTCACGTTGGTGGCCGTGCCGTTCGTGTTCATCGTGGGCTTTTTGATTGCCGGCGTGGCCGGGTACATGGCAGGACTCATCGGCGCGTCGAACAGTCCGATTTCGGGGATCGGGATTCTGGGGATTGTCACCTGCGCGTCGATCGTCGCGGCGGTGGTGCCGCCCACGCCTGAGACGCAGAAAGTGCTGGTGGCGTTCTCGCTGTTTGTCACCGCTATCGTGTTTGCTTGCGCAACGATCTCGAACGACAACCTGCAGGACCTCAAGACCGGGCAACTCGTTGGCGCCTCGCCCATGAAGCAGCAGATCGCGCTCATCGTTGGTGTCGCTGCGGGCGCCGCGGTGATTCCGTCGGTGCTCAATCTGTTGGCCAAGGCCTACGGATTTGCTGGCGCGCCCAACATCGGTGTGGTGTCGCAAAATCCGCTGCCGGCGCCGCAGGCCACGCTTATTTCGGCGCTCGCGCAGGGTGTGATTGGTGGCAATCTCGATTGGAAGATGATCGGCATCGGTGGCGTGGTTGGCGTGGCCCTGATTGTCATCAACGCGCTCTTGAAGGCAACCAGGAAAGGCAGCCTGCCACCACTCGCTGTGGGTCTTGGTATTTACCTGCCCATGTCGGCCACCTTCGCGGTGGTTGTGGGCGCAGTGGTGGGGCACTGGTACAACAAGCGCGCCGCACTTTCCAAGGCACCGCAACGCGCGGTACGACTCGGCACACTGGTGGCATCGGGGTTGATCGTGGGCGAGAGTTTGTTTGGTGTGCTCAACGCGGGGTTGATCGTGGCGCTCGCAAGCGATGCGCCGCTTGCGCTGGTAGGCGAAGATTTTGCGCCGGCCAAGCTGCTCGGGGCAGCGGCATTTGCAATACTGGCGTTCACGCTTTATCGGTGGATGCTGCGCAAGAACGCCGACACACCAATCGGCGCGTAACGTCGCCAACCCAACACAACGGTCAACCGTCAGCATCGCTAACGATGAGTCTCGAGTTCTCGCTCACCGTGTCCCATCGCGTGCCGTTCTCAGCTGGCACACTTTATCAGGCGTGGACAACAGGGTGGGCCAGGTGGTTTGCCGAGCCGGACTCTATTCGCATGCAGCCGGTGGTGGGTGCGCCATTTCACTTTGAATGGAAGTGGGCAGGCAAATTCCGAACATCAGACAAGAACATCGGATGCGATTGGACGCTGGTCGCGGTGAAGCTGAACCAGCTGCTCGGCAATGCTAAATATTGGGTCGAAACCGAAACATTTC